>JALZAI010000119.1 GCA_030948475.1 Actinomycetota bacterium | reverse complement strand
CTCGAGGAGGGGTGCTGCCGCGCGCAGCGCTGGCAGGTCCAGGATGGTGATCTGCCGCCTGCCGAGAGTGATCATTCCGCGCGACACGAGCTTCTGGAGCACCTGATTCACGGTCGGACGTGAGGCCCCCGCCATGGTCGCGAGATCTCCCTGGGAAAGCGGGATGACGACGTCCGACGAGGACTGACCGTAGATCTCCGCCAACTCGAGCAGCCGCCGGTACACCCGGCGATCGACGCCCACGTAGAGCGCCTCCAGCAGCCGGATGCTGAGGTTGTCCACCCGGTGCACCAACGCGGTGACGAACAGACCATCCACGGCCGAGTGGGCTTTCCGAAGCGCTGCAAAAGCCGTTCCGGCGATGGCCAGCGTCTGCGACGGCACTAGCGCGAGTACCGTCGCCGTGCGTCGCGGAGTCTCCGTTCCCTGCAAGAGCGCCAGCTCTCCGAAGAAGCCGCCGGGCGACAACACGTTCAGCGTGAGTTTCTCGCCGCCGGGCGCCGACACCTGCACCGCGAAGATTCCCGACTCGATGAGATGCAGGCTGTCGCCTGGATCGCCCTCATGAAACACGACTTCACCACGCGTGAAACGGCGGCGCCGCGCCGAATCGAGAACCCGGTTCTTGTCGCCAACGGGCAGTGATTCCAGCAGCGGCCACTGCATCGGCCAAGTCAAACACACGCCCGGGTCGACTGAACTCGTCAGCGCACCCACATCTGGTCGAAGAACACCCCGAGCACCGGGCTGCGCTGATAGTTGTGCACCCGCGTCGATACGACGTCGACCCAGGTCGGGCTGACGAGCGGGATCCACGGTGCCGCGTCGACGATGCGCCGGTCGACCTGGGCCCACAGGTCGTTCGCGGCCGCGGGCGACGTCGCCTGGACTTGCTCGGCCTGGTTCATCAGCCGGTCGATCGACGGAGCGCAGAACTGCGCCGGGTTCTGGTTATTCGGGCTCGCGGGCACGAACGCGCCGCATCGATACGTGTTGAGGAAACTCGAGGCGCTCGCGTCGTTGGCAACCCAGCCGTAGAACGCTGCTTGCACCTTGTTCCGCGAGTCCGCGACGTAACTGAAGTAGGCAAGATCCGACTTGTGCCAGACGACGAGGCGGGCGCGGTAGCCGAGGTCGGTCAAGGCCGAGATGACGTGCCGCAGGCCCGGTGCCTGAGCGGGCTCTGCGTATACGGTGACCCGCATGCCACGCGTGCCCGAAGCCGCCACGAGCCGTTGCGCTCTCCGTAGATCGGTCGCGTGCCAGGTTCCGGTGGCGTCAGGGCGCTGCGTGTAGGGGCAGTACGGCCGGAAGCCGGGGTAGTCCGGCGGCAGGAACTGGCAGGTGATCGTCGCGGGGGTGAACCAGTCGGCCTGGACGGCGGCGCGGTCGAGGGCAAACGCGAGGGCTCGCCGCACGCGGACGTCGTTGAACGGCGCGACCCGGGTGTTGAGCGACACGCCGTGCATCGTCTGGGTCGGCGTGACGTGCAGGCGAGCGCCGAAGCGAGCGGCGAGGGTATCGCGGGGAGCTGCGCGCTTGGCATCCGCCCAGTCGGTCGCGCCGGATGCGACCGTGCCGACGGCACGCTTTGCCGCCCTGATTTGCTCGTCCTCTGTATTCGCCGGGTCGATCCGCCACTCGATCCGGTCGGGGAACCCGGCTGGTTGCGCGGCCGCTGACCACTCGTGGAAGTACCGGTTGCGGGTGAGGACGACGAGCTTGCCAGGGTCGTAGCGCGCGATCTGATAGGGCCCGGTTGCCGGGATCGGACGGGTCTGTGCCGTGAGCGGCGTTGCGGCCGGCGCGGCGAACGTGTCGATCGCAAGATCGTCGAGGAAGTTGCCGCTGGGTCGGACGAGGGTGATCGTCACGGTCCGGCTGGCCGCATCCACAGCGATGCCAGGTACATCGCACCTTCTCGGCGTGCAACCGCGTGCGCCCACGATCAGCTGCTGCAGCGGGTGGTCGAACGGGTACACGATCGCCCGTTCCAGGCCACGGCGCACATCGAACACCGTGACCGGTCGTCCGGTCGACCAGCGGATGCCGGCACGCAGCTGGAACGCATAAGTGCGACCGCCATTGCTCGGGTCCGGAATATCGGTGGCCAGGTCCGGCACGATGGCCAGGCCGTCGGCACCGGTCGCATGCCGGAACCCGACCAGTCCGTCGTAGCTGTCGTTCAGCAGCCAGGGGACGCTGTCGACGTAGAGCGGATCGGTGTTGACGTTCTCACCGAGGATGCGAATCGTGCCGCCGCGATGCCGGGACGAGTCGATTGTCGTGGTCAACCAGAGCTTGCCTCCGACGGGGGTTATGCCGACCGGCATCGCGCCGATCGGCACCCTACGGACAACCGTGAAGGAGGCTGGATCGATCTCGGCGATCGTCCTCGTGGCCTGGGTCACGATCCACACCCGACCGGCTACGGCCGCGATCTGTGTCGGCTGCAGCCCGACCCGCACCGACTCCACACCGGGTGCGCCGCTGGTCGATATTCGCGCGACGGTTCCGTCGAGGTTGTTGGTGACCCAGACGCTGTCGCCGATGACGGCGACGCCGGTCGGATCGGTGCCGACTCGGATTTGAGTCACGGCATGGCTGCGGCCGTCGATCTTCGAGACGGTGTTGGACGCCGAGTTGGCCACCCAGATGTCGCGACCGGCGCTGATCCCGCTCGGGCCGGAGTCGACCGGGATCCGCTGCACCGCCTTGTTCTGGGACGGGTCGATGCGGGACACGGTCGCGTCCCCGCTGTTCGTGACCCAGACCGAGCCGCCGGCAACGGCGATGCCGCTCGGACCGACGCCCACCGGGATGGTCTGCGGCTGGTTGGTCGCCGGGTCGATCCGCGACACCGTGCCCGAGCCGCTGTTGGCCACCCACACCGAGTTCGGTCCGGTGGCTATCGCGGACGGGGACGCCCCGACGTTGATGGTGAGGATCAGCCGACCGCTCGACGCGTCGACGCGCGAGACGCTGTCGGCGTCGGTATTTGCGGTCCACACCGAGCCGAAACCGGCGGCCGCCGCCACCGGCCCGCCGCCCACGCCGACCTGCCGGACAAGGTGGCCGCTCGCGGGATCGAGCATGCCGAGCGAGTTTTCGCTCAGTGCGCTCAGCCCGGTGCTCCCGCCGCTCTGGCTCACGAAGACGAATGCGCCGGCCACAACCACCGCCACCACCGCCACCGCGGCGGCCAGGGTCAAGCGGGGTCGGGTCGCCAGCGGCGCGGGCAGCCAGCGCACCGACCGCCCAGCCGTCCCAGGCGGCGTCGCGGCGGCGAGCAGAGCGGCGAGCTGCCGGGCCGGATCCTCGCCGTCCGGGAACACCCGCACCGGGCGGACCCGCTCGGTCAACCCTTTGAGCGCGACCCGGTCCAGCACGACGTAACGGACGCCCTCGATCGTGCGCGCCAAGTGGGTGACCTCGGAACTCGCGAGCACGTCGCCCGCCTTGGCTTGGCCGCACAGCCGAGCAGCCAGATTGAGCGCGCCGCCCCGGTAGCCGTCCGCGCCGTGCACGGCCTCGCCGGCGTCGATGCCGATGCCGACGGTCATCGGCAGCTCCGCGTCGGCCGCTGTCTCGTCCACGAAGCGTTGCTGCAGCGCGATCGCGGCGCGCAACGACTGCCGCGGCGAGCCGAACACGCACAGCGCCTCGTCCCCGCGTAGCTCGAAAACGGTTCCACCGAACTGAGCCACGAGCTCACGCACGACCGTCGCGAACTTCGAGGTCAGCTTCGCCGCCGCCTCGTCGCCACGCTGCTGGGTGAACCTCGTGTACCCACGGATATCGGCGACCAGGAAGGTCAGCAGCTCCGACGTGTCGCCGGGCGCTACCTCGCTCGGCTCACCGCGCTGCAGAATCCCGTCGATGAGACCCTCGGCGGGAATGTCCGGTCGGCCCGGCGACATGGCGCAAGTATGCCGGAAAACAGGCATTCTCCGCGTTGTTTTGGCGGACAGGTCAGGTGAGTGCACAGATCGGGGCGTAGCGTCGGCGCGAAGGCGGCGTGCGGCTCTGATCAACCACAGCAGGTCGACGGACAGGAGTGGCTGGCGTGAAGTCGGGAATCGCTCGGCGGCGCGTGCCCCGGTGGTCGGACTTCGCTCCCCTGATCTCGGTCGGCACCCCCGAACTGAGCCCGACCCGGCGCCGGTTGGGCAACGCCCTCGTGATCGAAGATCTGCGTACGATCGCGCGCCGTCGTTGCCCGCGTTCCGTGTTCGATTACGTCGACGGCGCGGCGGCGGCGGAGATCAGCCTGCACCGCGCCCGCAGGCTGTTCGCCGACGTCCAGTTCAATCCATCGGTGCTACACGATGTGTCGCACGTCGACCCGAGCACGTCGATCCTCGGCGTGCGTTCTGCGCAGCCGTTCGCGTTCGCACCCACCGGATTCACCCGGCTGATGCACCACGAAGGCGAACGGGCAGTGGCGCGGGTGGCGCAGCGTCGCGGGATTGCGTGCGCGCTGTCCACCATGGGCACTACCTCGATCGAGGAACTCGCCGCGACCGTTCCGAGCGCCCGAAAATGGTTCCAGCTCTACGTCTGGCGCGATCGCGCAGCTGCGGCAGATCTGATCGCGCGGGCGCGCGAGGCGGGCTTCGAGGCCCTGATCCTCACCGTGGACGTGCCGGTCGCCGGCCCGCGGCTGCGCGACGTCCGCAACGGGTTCTCCATTCCGCCGAAGCTGAAGCTGAGGACCCTGCTGAACGCGGTGGCGCATCCGAGCTGGTGGTTCAACTTGCTCACGACGGAGCCGCTCACGTTCGCGTCGCTCACCACCTGGGACTCGACGATCGCGGAGATGGTGGACCAGCTCTTCGATCCGAGCATGACGATCGCGGATCTGGAGTGGCTGCGGTCGGCCTGGACCGGCCCGCTCGTCGTGAAGGGAATCCAGACGGTCGAGGATGCCTGCCGGGTCGTGGCTGCCGGCGCCGACGCGGTCGTCGTGTCCAACCACGGGGGTCGGCAACTGGACCGGGCACCGATCCCGTTGCGGCTGCTTCCCGACGTCGTGGAGGCGGTGGACGAACGGGCCGAGGTGTGGCTGGACACCGGCATCCTGTCCGGCGCCGATGTCGTCGCGGCGCTCGCCCTGGGTGCCCGGACCACGCTGGTGGGTCGGGCCTATCTCTACGGATTGATGGCCGGCGGGGAGCGTGGCGTGGACCGAGCCGCGGAAATTCTCAGCGGCGAGGTCAGCCGCACTATGCAGCTACTCGGTGTGCGCACCGTTGGCGAACTGGGGCCGCACCACGTAAAGCTGCCTTGACGACATCGACGTGAGGACGAGCCATGACCGAACACAGAGACACCACGACAACCGCCGGGGCGCAACCGGGACTGAGCCCGACTCGGCGCCCGGGCAGCGTGGACATCGTCGAGTTCACGCCGACCTTCGAGCAGTACGCATTCACCTTCGGCGGCGTCGCGCCGGTGCGCCGGATCGCCCCGGGCACCGTGCTGCGGCTGTGGTCGGACGACGCGTTCTGCAGCGCGCTGCGCAGCGTCACCGACCTGTCCAGCGAGAAGGTCGACCTGCGCTACGTCAACCCGCAGACCGGGCCGTTCTACGTCGAAGGTGCCGAGCCCGGGGACGCGCTGGCGCTGCACCTGGTCAGCCTGGAGCCGGCGCGGGACTGGGGCGCGTCGGCGGCGATTCCCTTCTTCGGTGGCCTCACCAGCACGGACCGCACGGCGATGCTGCAGGAGGCACTGCCCGACACAACCTGGATCTATCACCTCGACACGGCCCGCCGCACCGTGGAGTTCCAGGCCCGGCACACTGAACTGCGCGTCGAGCTCCCGCTGGAACCGATGCTCGGCACCGTCGGTGTGGCGCCCGCCGCGAACGAGGTCCGCAGCTCCCTGGTGCCGGACCGGTTCGGCGGCAACATGGATACCCCACAGATGCGCGCCGGTGTCACCTGCTATCTCGGCGTGAACGTCGAAGGGGCGATGTTCTCGATCGGCGACGGGCACTACCGCCAGGGTGAAGGCGAGTCCTGCGGCACTGCCGTGGAAGGCGCCATGATCTCGACGGTCATCGTCGAGTTGGTGAAGGGGGCTGCGCCTGCGTGGCCGCGGCTCGAGGACGACGAGCACTGGCTCACCGTCGGATCCAGCCGGCCACTCGAGGACGCCTGGCGCGTCTCCCAGCTCGAGATGATCACGTGGCTCATCGAGCTCTTCGGACTGCACAAGATGGACGCCTACCAGTTGCTGTCGCAGATCGCCGAGGTGCCGGTGGCAAACGTGGTCGACGCCAACTACAGCGTCGTCGCCAAGACCCGCAAGTCGTTGCTGCCCGCGGCCGACGCTTTCGACGGGTTACATCGCGACTTGCGGGCCCGGGCCGCTCAACTCGTCGCCAACTGAAATCCGCACTGTCCACCTCGAGAAAGGTCGGTCGTCATGGATCTACAACTCGCCGGACTGCGTGCCCTGGTGACGGGCGGCACCCGCGGGATCGGCCGCGCGGTCGTCGAGAACTTCGTCGCCGAGGGCGCGTCGGTCGCGTTCTGCGCGCGTGACGCGGATGCGGTGCAGACCACCCAGGACGACCTGACTTCAGCGGGCGGACAGGTGATCGGTACCGCTCTAGACGTCGCCGACCCGGCCCCGCTCGCCGACTGGGTCACTGCCAGTGCCGAGCGGCTCGGCGGTATCGACATCGTGGTGTCCAACGTCAGCGCGCTCGCGATTCCGGACACTCTCGAGAATTGGACGGCGTCCTTCGAGATCGATCTGATGGGCGCGGTCCGGCTCGTCGACGCGGCCATGCCGTTCCTCGAGGCGAGCCCGGCGGCGTCGATCGTCGCGGTGTCCAGCGTCTCCGGGCGCGAGATCGACTTCGCGGCCGGCCCATACGGCACGATCAAGGCCGCGCTGATCCACTACATGCAGGGACTGGCCAGTCAGCTGGCGAGCAAAGGGATTCGCGCGAATGCCGTCTCGCCCGGCAACACCTACTTCGAGGGCGGCGTCTGGGAGTCGATCAAGCTGAACAACCCCGACCTGTACGCGACCGCGCTCGATCTGAACCCGACCGGACGCATGGGGACACCGGACGAGATCGCCCGAACCGTCGTCTTCATCGCCAGCCCGGCCTCGAGCCGCACCAGCGGCGCGAACATCCTGGTCGACGGTGCCCTCACCCGAGGCGTCCAACTCTGATGGCTGAACCTGGTACCGCCACCGATGTCGGGGCTGCGTCGTGTAGTCCGTCATTGACCACGGAGGCCTACTGTCCCGGAGCGGGAATGACTCCGACCTGGACGAGGAACGCCGAACATGCCCTGTTGCCGGTCGTACGGACGAGCCACGCGACGTTGTCCCCGTCGAAAGTTGTCCACCTCGCAATGCACGTCCGGGACGGCCGAGCGCCAATGCCCCATCATCGTCTTGAACGCTTCCCGTCCACTGACCCTTTCGACGCACCGTGTCCGCGCGTAGCTGAACCGTAGTGGCTCCGGGTCACCACCGTCTTTCGGCGCGAAGACGGGGATTGGAAGGTCGTCCACCGACACGGCGACGCGTTGCCCTCGTCCGAGACTGACGGTGCAGCAACTCTCCAGCGCGCCTCGCTGAGCACCGCCCTCCGGATGGAGCGCCCTCGCCGTCCTAGGGAGTAAGCAGCTGTTCGGCCCGGAGCAGATCGGCGGTGAGGTCGCGATCGGCGGTGGACGCGTCCAGCTCGATGCACCGGCCCAGCCAGTGGGTCAGCCGGGTCGGTTCGAGATTGCGCAGCCGCAGGCAGCGCACCGCGGCGAGCAGCTCGCCGGCCAGCACGCTGCGGTAGGCCGGCACGGAGTCGAGTGCCTGGCGAGCGGCCAGTGAGGCGAAGCTGGCGTCCTCCTCGACGCCGTGCGAGAGCGTCACGGTCTGCAGGCTGGCGGGCGTCGCGAACGCGCGCAACGACGACAGCGCCGACGCAACCACGTATTCGACGGTCATGACACCGGACGCGCCCGGCCGGCCGTCAGCGAGGAAGGCGGCCACACCGGTCATCGCGGGATCACACAGCATCGACAGCCGCGACAGCGACAGCTGCGCGGCCTGGGCCAACGCGATCCGCACCGCGTCCAGCGCCTGGGCGAGGTAGGCGACGTGGAAGCCGCCGTGATGGGCGACCTGTTCGCCGGGCAGGAAGACCGGGTTCTCACTCGGCGAGCCGGCTAGCCGCTCGACCACGACGTCGAGGTGGTCCAGCGCGTCGAACATCGGGCCGTGCACCTGCGGCAGCGCGCGCAACGCGTACGGATCCTGGATGCGCGCGGCCGGCTGGTCGGTGTCGATCAGGCCGCGCATCGTGCGGCATACCAGCTGCGCACCAGGGAACGGGGTGACCTGCTCTACGACCGGGCTGAATGCTTCCGGATTGCCGTTGACCCCGGAGAACGACGCCGCAGCGATCGTCAACGAATGATTCGCCAGCTCGCGCAGTGCGACACTCGCCAAGGCGGCGTCGGCGATGGTGGCCGCATTGCTCGACAGCAGCGGCAGGGCATCACCGATGCCGAACGCGACCGGACCGGGCATCGGGCGCGACGAAGGCGCCTCGCCGAGCAGGGCGAGCGCGGTGGTCGCCAGCGCGGCGAGATCACCGGTGCCAACCCCGCCGAGCTCGCGCACCGGCGGCAGCGAATCGGTGCTGATCATCGTCGCAAGCCCGTCGATGACGTTCGGGTCTACCCCGCTGCCGCCCGCCGCGAGCTGGTTGAGACGAACGACCAACATGGCTCGGACCCGCTCCGGCGAGCGCAGCGCCCCGAGCGAGGAGGCGTGGCTGCGCAGCAGCGCGAGCGCGGGATCGCCGGGCTGGCCGGGCTGGGTATCCTCGAGCGCAATGAGCCGATTGCCGCCGACTCCGGTTGAGCGTCCGTAGACCGGCCGGCGTTCAGCGGCCTGATCGGCATAGGCGCGCGCGGCCAACGCCCGGGCCATCGAGGTGACGCGCACCGGAACCCCACCCGCAGCGACCCGCGCGATGTCATTAACAGTCAGCGACGATCCGTCCAGAGGGAGCACGAGCGGCAACCTAGCCCCTGCCCGGAAACGTCCTCGCGTTGAGCAAGCACGGGGTCAGGTTCATCGTGTGGTGATCGCGGCCTGGGTTAATTCGGCCGACCGCGCCCGCCTTGGACTCGGTGAGCGGCGGCAGCGTGACTTACAGCTGGACCTGAAGTGCGCTTCACGTTGTCTAATTGGAGTCATGGCCGAGCTGACTACTGCCCAGATCGAGTACCTCGCCACCCAGCGGCTAGGGAGGCTTGCCACCGCGGGCGCCGACCACCGCCCGCATGTCGTCCCGACATCGCTCCGCTACAACCCCGAGCTCGGCACGATCGATGTGGGTGGTCACCACGTCGCGACGACCAAGAAGTACCGCGATGTGCAGCACAACGGCTGGGCGGCGATCGTTATAGATGATCTCGTATCGACCGACCCGTGGACGCCTCGCATGCTCGAGATTCGCGGGCGCGCCGAGGCGATCTCGGGCGGCGGCGCCGACCTCGGGCCAGGATTCGGTGATGCCTTCATCCGCATCCATCCGCAGAAGGTCAATAGCTTCGGCATCGAATGAGGCTGTGCGTCAGAGCGCTCAGCGCCAGGCAACCGTGAAAACGTCCATCACGAGGATCACGCGGTTGGCTCTCGTCACCCGCTTCCGGCGCTGCGCGGCTCACCGACATTTCGGACGAGGAATCCTAATCTCGACGTCGGCTGGATGTCTCGAGCGCGTGAGGATTGACTCGATCATGCCCTGCGAGTAAGCCGATCCGGTAAGCGCCCACGGCGTCTAATTGGTTCGGCGTCACCTGGCGACGGATCGGCCTCCGGGGCTGTGACAGGGGGGCACGATGGGAAGCGAACATCTTGGTCGTCGCCAGATCATGACTGCCGCGGGAGCGGGTGTCCTCGCTGCTGCGGGACTGGGTGGTACCGCCGCCGCTGCACCGGCAGCGTCGTCCGCGCCCGAAGGCCATGTCCCCGGAGGCTGGCTTATCACCAGGACGCAAGCGGGGGCACCCGGCCAGATCCGCACGGTCCTCACATTCGCGGCCGGTGGCGCGATCCTCTCCCTGGACATTGACCCTGCCGCCCCGCCGCTCGCCGGCAGTTGGGACTCCGACGGCGAGCACGGGTTCGAGGCGACATTCTGGGGGTCGGTCACCGATCCCCAGGGCCGGAGCGTCGGGACTGTCCGCGTCAAAGCGACTGGGCGCGTGGATGGCAACCGGATGTCCGGCTCGTACACGTTCCGGGCCAGCGTCCAAGGACAGAATCAAAACGGATCGGGCGGCTTCCACGGCATCCGTATCGACCCTGACTGAACGGGCAGCGCCGACGTCCGTGCTGTGTCCGCCGCGTACATCCCTACTGATGCCGCCACAGTAGTCGTGCGGCAAACGGTGTCGTTTATGTGTTCGCCGTGCGGTGTGGGAAGGTGCCCAGCGCGGTGACGTCATAGCCAGGCCGGTAGCTGCGGATGTCGGCTCGCCGGCTGGCATACGCGGGTCGGCGGCGGGGCGGAAACCACCGGACCAGTACGCTGCGTGCGCGCAGGGCGCGGTGCACGCTCGCGGCCAGTCGGGCATGGGGCGGCGGGTAGCCCAGGGCATCGAGCAGTGGCGGGTCCATCAGCGCCTGAGCGCCGGTGCGTACCCACGCGGCGGGCAGCATCTTCTGCGCGGGGAAGGTGGCCATGAGTTCGAGGGTGGAGTCGGCGATCAGGCGCGAGCTGTCGTTGCGTTGGAAGCGGTCGGCCTCGTAGTCATCTAGCAGTCCTTCGAAGCTGGCGAGATCGATAGGGATGTCGTGGATGCCCATCAGCGTCCCCAGGCGGCGGTAGTAGGCGACGCTGGCGCGTTGCTCGACATCGGTGAGTTCGCGCCAGCCGTAATCACGCAACCAACGCACCGGCACGACGACGAACGCGGCGAGCACGTAGCGCAGGTCGTCGTTGCTGATCGGGTACGCGCCGTGCATCTGATTCATCCGCCGGATCGCGGCCCGGCCGGTGGGGTGATCGAATCCGTACTCCAGCACCGCGTCGAGTATGAGCACGGTTTCGTCGTAGCGCTTCTGCACCCGGGCGGTGAACTCCCCGGTGCGGTGTAGCAGTCCCCCGATGCTGGGCACGGCGTAGGTCCGGAACAGAGCGAAGCTCAACGCCTGGTAGATGTCCCACGGGAACTCCAGGGTCGCCAGCTGCCGGTAAATCTCGTGGTAGTCGGTGTCGGAATCGCGCTGGCGCAACGCCTCTCGTCGCGCGTACCGGCGCCCAACTCGCCGATCGGGTCGCGAGCAGAGCGACCGTCCGCCAAGCCGTCCCACTTCAACGCCTTCCCGCCCGCGATCCCGATCAGGCACCGTCCGCACCACAGCAGCTCCGCATGGCCGCCGGTCGATGCGACTGACTCTAGGTCGCGTGGGCTTGCGGGGTGCCGAGCGAGACATGGGCTCCTCGCGGTTTGTCGTCGCGTCCCACCTCGCCTCGCAAGTCACGCTCGGTGTTATCGGCCGACGGCGCCCACCGCGTGCGTCGAGGAGGGTGCGTGGCGCAGTCTCCGGGCGATGGGTTGGATCGAACGCGCGTGTGGCCTCCAGCGGTACGCGAGCCTGGTCAACGTCTGTCCCGATCGCCGAGGTTGGGATGACGCGCTGCGGGCTGAGAGCGGCGAAGAGGCGGGACTCGGCGACGCCGCCGCGTACTTGACAACAGGGGCGCTGCGTAGTCTTCTGGGAGCCGCTAGGACCATGCCGATCTGGGGCCGGTTCGGCTGCGTACCTGCGCCGCGAACGGGTGAGATTCAGTCCCATCGCCCAGACAAGGTCTAGAGCTGCGCCGATTTGTGGCGGTCCAATGTCGACTTTCAGTGAAGCCAATCCCGTTTTACGCGCCGGAGAAGGTCGTCGGTTGTGATCACCGCCCGCGGTCTGCTGTCGGGCCGGACGCATTTCCTGGATTGGGGCGTGGTGCAGATCTCGCTCACGAACTTCCTCATCATTGCGGTGATGGTGATGCTGTTCGTGGCTGCGCTGGTCATCCCGTTCCCGGGAGGGCGGCAAGCCGATGAGGACGCGGACAAGCCCGATGTCGCGCGCTGAGCGACCGGCCCCACGGAGCTGGACCGTTCGTACCCGTGACGGGATTGCGCACACCGTCCCGGCAGGCCAATGGTTACCGGATCGCCAACCGGCCTACGTCCGGTCCTGGATCTACGTCTTCGGGGTGGCCGCGCTGGCCGCGTTTGTTGTGGTCCTGGCCTCCGGTGTTCTGCTGACGGTCAAGGGTGCGGCGTGGTGGCATTCGTCATCGGTAGGGCACTTCGTGAACTCGACGCACCTGTGGAGCGTCGAGTTGTTCTTCGTGTTCATGGTGATCCATCTGTGGGGCAAGTTCTTCATGGCAGCGTGGCGCGGCAAGCGTGGTATGACCTGGGCCACCGGGGCGGTCGCGTTCATCGGCTCCATCGGCACCGCCTTCACCGGCTATCTGTCGCAGTCCAACTTCGACGCGCAGTGGATCTCGACGCAAGCCAAGGACGGCCTGAACGCGGTCGGGATCGGCGCCTACTTCAACGTTCTCGACCTGGGCCAGATGCTGCTGTGGCACATTGTGCTGCTGCCGCTGGTCGTCGGGGTCCTGGTCGTGGCCCACGTGGTGCTGGTGCGACGCCACGGTGTGGTACCGCCGTTCGACGCCGTACCGCCCGGGGACGCGCCGGCAGTTGCGGGACCTCCGCGCGACACCGCGGTGGCGCCCCCGCCGACCGGCACGCCACCTCCACAACAACGAGAAGTCCCGAAACCGGAGGTCGTGCGGTGACGCAGGCGGCCGCTTCGCGGCGGCGCGACACCACACCTGACGCGCATCTGTTCCCGACGCGCGCCTACGATCTCGTGAAGGAGTTCGTGATCGCGCTCGCGGTCATCACACTGCTCACAGTCGTGTTGTCGATCGTTTTCTCCTCACCCGACCGCAAGGCGATCACGCTGCAGGCGTGGGCGAAGGCGGCGCCGACCGACGTGGTCGCGACGGCGACCGCGGAGCTTGCGGGCACGAGCGGTAGCGCCGGCTATGGCGCTCCGTACAACCACGCCAGCCCCGGACAGAAGCTCGGCCCGCTGTCGCTGCAGAAATGGGGCGGCGTCCGTACCCCCGTGGACAGTGCGAACGACCTCGTGATCACGCCGCTGCGCAGCATCGGGGGAGACCGAGCCCTCACCACCGCGCTGCAGCAATGGACGGGGACCAGCGCGGCTCGGCGCTCGAGTTGGGCGAACGCCTACGCCGACGCCCTCGCGAAGGCGCCGGGCGGCGACCCGGCCAGGGTGGCGAGCGGGGGCTACGGCCCACTTCCGGTGCTCACGGGACGTTTCCTGTCGCTCGCCGCCACCGGTGGTCTGCAAAGCCAGCTCAGCAGCGGCAGCTTCTACAACAGCAACGAGACCAAGCCGCTGCTGCTGCTCTCCGACGGCACCTACCTCGAGGACCAGGCACGCGCCGACCATCTCGGTGGAGACCAGTGGGGAATGATGAACGAGACGGGCAACTTCCCGGGCCAGCCGTGGATGTGGCTCTACACCTTCTGGTACCAGATCAAACCCTTCTCCACGTCGGACAACGCCGATGCCCTGGTCTGGGGCCTGATGATGCTACTAACGGTGGTGCTGGTCCTCGTGCCCTGGATACCCGGACTTCGCTCACTCTCCCGTCACCTCGGGGTGCACCGCCTCATCTGGCGCCAGCCCCGCTGATGACACATCGGCGCGGTGCAGGGCCTGGATTTGGCTTCTCTCGTCGTTACTGCCCACGACCGAATTCGCACGTGGGTTGAGTAGAGCCCGACCACGTCACGGACCTTGGCGTCCATCTCGGGGGCGGGCGGGCTCTGCAGGGTCGCGACCACCATCGCCACACGGTCGATCACCGGCGCGCGCCCGTACCGATCAAGATCGTGCAGCGCCTCGATCCCGCCGCTTCGGTAACGCGCCCGCCAGTTGATCACCGTCGGGCGCAACCCCCCGACCCGCCGGGCGATCTCCGTATTCGGCAGTCGTCGGCCTAACAGGCGCAATGGTACCGTATTTGGTACCAGTCTTGAGGAGTACGCCATGGCCATCACCGCATCCGAAGCCCGCAAGAATCTCTTCCCGCTCATCGAGCAGGTCAACGACGACCGCACCCCGGTCGAGATCACCTCCAAGCGTGGCGACGCGGTCCTCATGTCCCGTGCGGACTACGACGCCCTCGAAGAGACGGCGCACCTGCTGCGCTCCCCCGCCAACGCCCGCCGCCTGCTCGAGAGCCTCGCCCAGGCTCAACGCGGCGACCGCGAGGAACACCAGCTCGAACGCTGACACCGCGATGCGCGTCGTCTTCACCCCACACGGCTGGGCCGACTACACCCACTGGCTCACCGCCGACCGCAACAACGTCAAACGCGTCAACCGGCTCATCGACGACGCGCTGCGCGACCCGTTCAGCGGCATCGGCAAACCCGAACAACTGCGCCACGCGCTGACGGGCGCCTGGTCACGCCGCATCACCGAGGAACACCGACTCGTCTACCTTATCGACGGCGACGACCTCGTCATCCTCCAAGCCCGCTACCACTACAGATGACTCCAGTCACATGGCATACCCCGCCCATCCCGTGCAACGAACAGCTCGACTCATCCCGAACCGAGCACAGTCGCAGGAGACCGACGATGAACGAACCCGACGAGTCGATGACCACCGCCGAAGTCGCGCGGATGCTCCGCATCCTTCGAACTCGACCTCGACGGCCACGACTTCGTCCAAGTTAGGCACCCTGACTTCCTCGGCGTAGCTGCACGACCGCGCGCCCCATGCGGCATAGTCCGTGCGTGCGGCAGTGCGATATTGCTGAGTTCGAGGGGTGCTAGCCCCGCGAGTCGGTTGCCCGTAGTTTGCGGTCGCCGAAGGCGAGCAGCGCGCTGACCAGCAGGTAGACCAGGCACACAAGCATGCAGTTGATGGCCACCCGCCCGTATCCGTGGGTGGTGACGTCGACGAACGGATAGGGGTACCACCTGGATGCGGCCCCATGGCCGAGTGTGTAGCCAAGCCACAGCACGGGCCATACCAGTGCCGACAACACGACGGATCGATTCATCCGAGGGCGTGGGCCGAACACTAGCCATCCGATCACCATCATGATCGGGACGATGTAGTGGAAGATGGTGTTCGTGCTTACCTGGTCCCAGCCCTTGGGCTCGTGCACCCGCGCCAGGACCGTCGAGTAGACGATGCCGGTGATTGTGATTCCGATCAGGGCGCTTTGGCACAGGATGCGCCAGGCTGTGCTGTCCCGATTCGGGGCGTGAGCGAGTACCGCCGACACGATCATGGACAGGATGTTGGCCTGGATGGTGAAGAAGCTGAACACACGCAAGAGGCGGGTAAACAGTGGGCCGCCCCTGAGCTCGCCTACTCCGTGGCTTGGTGGGGCGGCTGAGAGTTGGACCGCAATCATGACCTGGATGACCAGGGCCGTCAGGACCAGTACGGCGATCGTTGCGTACCACACCCGGGAGCGCACGGCGGCAGCGTAACAGCGCAAACACGAATGGTTAGCGAAAACGCGAGACGTCCTGCGGCCACGTCCGAGCGACTCCTCTAGTACGCCCACATCGGCAGATCAGGTCGTTTGATCAAGGTCGAGAGGCGCGTAGCGATTACTCTGCGCCACCGTGTGATCCTCGTGCGGGCCGCGCCTATCGACGGATCTCGTGGGGGGCTGACCGCGGTCGCGTGAACTCGCCGACTCGAATCCGGCATCGGGATTCTGCTTGATGTCGTTGTCTCAGCTGTCGGCGGGTGGGCGTCCGACGATCATCGAGTGAAGGAGGGCGGGCGAGAATGTCTGTGCCGTCTGCGTGTCGAGCTGCGCGCCGAGGCCGTCGAGTACGCGGGTGAAGAACGAGCGGGCGGACGCGGCAAACACCAGATCGGCTATGTCGACGTCGCTCAGGCCGATTTCACGCAACTGGTCGACGTCCTGCTGCCGGACGGACTCTGCCGACGTGGCGACCTTGGCCGCGAACTGATAGACGGCGCGGTCCTCTCGACTCAACGCGGCGCCGGTCGGATCCTGGGCGATCAGATCCAGGGCCTTCTCGTCACCGCACACATCTCTCAGGAACTTCGAGTGGGCGGCGGTGCAGTAGGTCGAACGTAGTGCACGCGCCGCAGCGATCGTCGCGAGTTCGAATCGCCGCCGATCCATGCCGCCGCGTATCGCGGCATTGAGTGCGTTCCACGCCTGCGCCACGTCCGGTCGAGTCGCGAAGGCACCGGCATAGTTCGGAAGGAACCCCCAAGCTGCTCGCTGCTGCCGGTAATACTCGGCGACACCGCCAGTGGCCGCGTCCTCTGTGACCGCGTCGATAAACATGCAGCAATTGTCGTCCAGCGAGTGATGCGATGCCACTGCCGATCGGATCTGGACGAAGCCCATACTGACCGATCTGCACGCTGGCCTGCGTCAACGGACCTGCGCGAGAGCGACGGATCTCGCGTTGCTTGCTGAAAGAATTCTTGCGCGCAGCGTGCCAGCTCTCCGTGAACGACCTCTGTTGAGTTTTGGGTCGTCGTCAACCACACACCGGCCGATCGAGATGGAACCATGGCTCGCAGAGCTTGCCGGCCGGTCCGTGCTCGCAAGGCTGGGACCTCGGTCCATAGCGTCCCTGCTATGGGAGGTCGACGGCGTTTAACGGCTCTCCACGCTCGTCCATCGTCAGCCAACGGGTCACGTGAAGCCAGCATTCCCAAGGTCTCGCCAAGGTCCCGACAAGATCAAATCCTTGTACTCAATCGAACAATCCTTGTCCCGCACACCAAAATCGAATGATGACTGGCCGAACTAAAGCACGGTGATCGCACACCGCAGACCGTGAGCCCGCGCCAGCCTCGCGTCGGCGGTGAGGAGAACACAATCGAGCTGCTCTGCTAGCGCGACATAGGTGGCGTCGTAGGGGGTGACGTTCGTCCTGAGCTCGTAGGCTCTCGACATGAACGGCAGAACGGGATAGCGGTCGGCCGGCACGCTGGCGAGATCGCTGACCGCAGCGGCAAACCGCTTGGCACTCACCCCTTTAGCCAACCAACGTCGGCGTAGTACGGACACGACCTCGACGTCAACAAGGTCCGGAACGCTTAGGTCGTTTCCGGACAGCGCTGCCCGCGCGACTGCCCCGTCGGGTCCGTCGTCGCCGACGGCATTGGCGAGGACCGAGGCATCAACGACGATCACCGCCGGTCACGTTCGCTGGCGAGGTCAACGAGGGCCTGTTCCAAGCCAACTTGGCCTCCGCGACGGCGAGCGATTCGGGCCAGCACCTCGTCCATCGTTGGCCGTTCGGCGAGCCGACGCAGTTCCCCCGCTAGGTACTGCTGCAGGGACTGCCCTCGTTCGTCGGCGCGGCGTTGCAGTTGGCTGTGGACATCGTCGGGGACGTCACGCACCAGCACGTTCGGCATGCTTACATTATGCAAGCACGTTCGCTTATCGGCAATTGAGGCAAGTGGGAGACCCCGTATCAGCCCACGTGCTTTGCGGGCATCCTGCTCGTCGAGCCACGCGTAGTGCAGCGGCCGGTGTGGACGCCGATGGAGATGCGGGCCGCACGTGGCCGGCCGAGGTGCGCATTGCCCCGACGGCCTGCATCTCGCGGCGCCCGCCCGCCTGCGGCAGTCGAGCCGCTCCGAGAGGCTCGCGAAACCCGAAAGTCGGCCAATACCAGCATCCCGTCGATCTCGCGCCAATGCGAACCCGACACCGCCGGCCACTCCACGACCAGACGCGCCAGGTACGGCTCGAACGGGTCGGTGAGCGTGCCCGGCCGTAGTTCAGCTTTTCGCCGGATCGGCCAGACGGTCTGGGCTGAAGCCGAACGCCGCGGCTTGGCGGACCGCGAGATCCTGCTGTTCACCCGCAACGAGTCCAGCTTGTGCTGCCCAACCGGCAACATGCCGCGCTCGTGGCCGCCCGTCTGCCCGCCGAGGGCCGGGACCCGCGCGTGGTGTCTATCGGGCCCAACATCGACAGAGTCCCGATGGAGCGAGTCCAGGCTCGGCGATCCGTCCGTCAGCGGCTCGGCGTCGGACCGGTCGACCCGGTGGTCGTCTTCTTCGGGTTCCTGCACCCTGTGAAGGACTTGAACCGTCTCATCCCGGCGGTCGGTGTCCTGCGCCGGGGCTGGCCTGAGTCCGATTGGTCCTCATGGGTGGAGCGCAGAGCCACTCGCTGCCACCGAGACAGGCGGTTCAGCTTCGTGCGCACTTGGCGGATGAAGCGCGGCGGCACGGCGTGGCGGACAATGTCGTGTTCACCGGCCACCTGCCGGCTCCGGAGGTGTCGGCGACCCTGTTGGCCGCAGATGTCGCC
>JALZAI010000093.1 GCA_030948475.1 Actinomycetota bacterium | reverse complement strand
CTACTGATATGGAGTGAGGTTTGTCAAGTTGCACGGTTCGGAGGCCCGCGTTTTGCGGGCCTCCGTTTGTCGGCGGGGGGAGCGCATCGGCTGTCGTCGACGCCTGTGTCGCGACTGATATGCGCGGGTTGGGACCGCATGACCGGGTGTGCGAGCTGAGAAGCGGAGCCGCTCTCTAGGATCGGGCGTCGCCGTTGCCGGCGGGCTCGTAGTAGGACCGCGGGTCGCTTCTCGCGTCTTTGCGCCGGTGCGCTCTCCTCGCCGAACCGCTGCGGCGAGGGTGGCTACATCGTCGCGAGCGCCCAGCAGTGGCCGGTGAGCTCGCGGGCGACCGCGACCGCGACGATCGTGCGCCTCTTGCCGCGCCGTTGGAGTGCCTGCCAGCGGGCGTGGAGGCGGCGGCAGCTTCGGTCGGCGCGGGTGCGGACGGCTGCTGGTTGTCCCTGCCGGCGCCGCTCGAGCGTCGCGCTCGCGCGGAGCGGCCGGCGGTGGTGCCAGGCCGCCTCGACGAGCAGCCTGCGCGCGTGGCTGTTGCCGGTCTTGGTGATCGCGCCCTGACGGCGCTGCTCCCCGGATGAGTTTTCGCTCGGGACGAGGCCGAGGAACGGTCCGAGGCTCTGCGGCCGGAAAACGCGACCAGTCGCCGATCTCGACCGTGAGCGCGAGCGCGGTCAGGGTGGAGATGCCGCGCAGACAGCAGAGGCGGCCGACCACCTCGGCGAACGGCGGCTCCAGGGCGAGCTCGGCGATCGCCTGGTCGAGCGCGTCGCGGCGCGACTTCGTCTGCACGACCGCGCCGTAGCACTCCTCGAAGGCGAGCCTGAGCGGCCGCGAGGGGAAGCTCTGCCGGCGCAGCCAGGAGTCGTGGGCGCCCGTCCAAGCGCTCGAGTCGTAGACCAGCCCGTGACGGAGAAGCAGCTTCGAGAGCCGGTGCCGGGCCCGCATCAGATCGCCGCGAGCGTCCTCACGGGCGCGGACGAGATCTCGGGCCGCCTCCTCGTACGGCTCCGGAACGCGCACCGGCACGAGCTCGCCCAGCCGCAGAAGCCTGGCCAGCCGCTCCGCGTCGCGACGGTCGGTCTTGACCTTGTCGCCGGGCGCCCGCGGGATCTTCGACGGCGCCGCGACCGTACACGCGATCCCCGCCTGCGCACAGGCGCGCGCGAGCCCGTACCCGGTCGGACCAGCCTCATAGACGACCCGCACCGGAGCGGGCAACTGCCGAAGCCACGCCACCGTTTCAGCAGCCACCGCCGGAGCCCGCCTACTCCGCAGCTCGCCGCTCTCAGCATCGAGCACGCCCGCCACCACCGACCGCGCGTGCACATCCAACCCGACCCAGCTACCTTCGACCATAACCGGCGCCTCCCGCAATTGCGGCTCTACCGCCGGCCCAGCGCCGACGGCAACCCGCGCCAACCTACGAGCGAGGCGCCGGGCACTCCATACGGTCTAGGCGTCGTCGTTTCTGAGCAGAAGTGGCCATCGATTCTGGAAGCCACCTCCGAAGGTCGATCAGGCCGCTAGAACCGCGAGCTGGTGCCGTTGACTGCGGTGGTCGAGATGCCGTTGCCGGCGAGGTCTTTGAGTGCGCTGTCGGCGGTGTAGACGGGCGTCCGGTTGGGGGCGCCCGTCACGACCGTGCCGGTTTGCTTCTTGCCGAGCGTCAGCGTCAGCGTCTTCGTGCTCGGGTTCCAAGCGATGGTCGAGTTGGCGCCGCTTCCGGCGGCGCCGCTGCCGGCGAAGGTCGCGGTGGCCGAGACGTAGTTCGCGCCGAGCGCGATCGACCCGAGATGGAAGGTGCATGTTGCGCCCCCGCTGACGGTGAGCGTGTCGTTGGTGCCGTTCTGAGTGACGGTGACAACGACGTCGCTCGCGTTCAGCGTCTGGTTGGCGCTGTTGTCGGCCCAGGTCGAGCAGAGGGTGTTCGAGGCGAGCTTCTCGGAGTAGATGATCGTCATCGTGTCGCCGGTATCGGCGGTGCCGGCGGTGCCGCCGTTCGTGAGCGTCGTGTTGCTCGGTGCGGGCGCGGTGTTGTCGGCGGTGACGTTGAAGCTCGGGGTGCCGGAGTTGGCGAGGTTGTCGGCTCCGGTCGCGGTGTAGGCGACGCTTCCGGCGGCGAGCGGGTTCTTGGCCGTTTGCTGGGCGCTGCGGTAGCTGTAGCCGACTCCGTCGATCGTCCAGGGTCCGCCGCTCGCCGAGAGCGCGAGCGCCGTCGCGCCGGTCGTGATCGAGCTGACGTTGGCGGTGAGCGTGGTCGCGTC
>JALZAI010000071.1 GCA_030948475.1 Actinomycetota bacterium | reverse complement strand
CGCATAGACCATGGCCGCGCCCGGCGCGCCGGTCAGCCACGAGGCACCTGCGGCGAGCAGTCCACCGAAGCACTCTCCCAACACCCAGATCACGACGCTGGCGACGATCGCCACCACGCACGCGATCTTGGCGAGCACGCCGCGCCGGCCGAGCAGCAGCAGCAGGCCGATGCCGATTTCGAGCCAGACAACCGCGACGTCGGCGACCACCGGATGTCGCGTCCAGGCTCGCAACAACGGCGCGACAAGCGAGGACAACCAGTCCGGGCCAGCCTGCAGCTGCGGGTCGATGTCGGCCGGCACGAACCCTGCCGGCATCCGCGGTTGCGCCTGCAACAGCCCGTCCGCGATCCACAGCAGGCCGAAGCCGAGACGCAGGAAGCGCCGCCCGCTGGGCTCGGCGAACTCGCTATCGGAGGACGGTTCGGTGGCGCGGCGACTGAAATAGGTCCACAACAGCGCACCGACCACGAGTGCCCCGAGCAGCGCCCATCCGCCGGACCACAGCAAGAGCCTCGCCAACGGGGACCCGAGGTCGGCGATGTCACCGCTCGGCATCGGATGTCCCGGCCAGCGCCGCGGAGGTCACGCAGCCATCCGTTGGAACAGGCCGCACGCTCACCCCGCATCAAGGTCAACCGTCATGGACGCGTGTGCAGGTTATCCGTCGACGCAGGACTTGTCAGCAGGGCGCGGCTGCGCCACGATGCGCCCTTGATGACCACTCCTCGTGACCGCGAGGGTCGCGCCCTCAAGGTGCTCGTCACGGCCACGGCGCTGTGCTACGCGATCGGCTATCCCATCGCGCTCGTCGGCCATTCCGATGTCGGGTGGCTCTTCGTCTTCCTCGGCGGACCGCTGCTGATCGCCGTGCTCGTGCTGGTGATCCGGCGGGTGCAGCGATGAACCGACGCCTAGCTGATGTTGAGTCTGTCTTAACAGTCGAATAGGACATCCGTGATGGGCGCTCCCGCATAGTGAGGTGATCGATGAAATAGCACCGATCACCCATAGGGAGCGCTGTTCACATGACCATCGACATGACCATTGACACGTCCGGTGACACTGCTGGTGACACGACTACGCACGACGAGAACTGGGCGATTGCCGAGAGCATCCAGCTGACACCGGCGCGGGAGAGTCTCGGCTACGACCAGCACGGCGTCGTGATCGCCCGCCCGCACCCGACCGGCTGGCTGATCTCCGCGCGGTACCAGCCCACCTTGTCCGGCCGCGAGCTCGAGGACTTCGCCGAATTCGTCCGGCTAGGCACCTTCGCGCTCCTCGAGCAGGGTCCGCGCGACGGTAGCTGGGAAACCCAGGCTGACGGTTACTCGCGGGCTTACTGCGTGCCGAGCCGGAGCGATCAGGGACTGCTTGCTGCGGTCAGAGGGTGATCAGCACAACTGCGCCTGCCGCCAGCGCCAGGCCGACGCGCTGCACGCGGCTGGTGTGCTCGCGCAGCAGCAGCACCGCCAGAATCACCGTCACAGCGGGATAGAGCGCGGTCAGCAGGCTGGCCAGGGACAGCAGTCCGGCGCGCGAGGACAGCAGGAAGAACATGTTGGCCAGCGCGTCGCACGCCCCGGCGACGAGCACGATGCCCAGCGTTCGTCCTACCACCCGATCGAAGGCACGAAACCGCAGCGCCAGCGGGACGATGGCCACCGCTGAGGCGATCCGGGAGACGACCAGCGGCCAGAGTCCCGAGTCGTGGCCCGCTCGCGCCAAGAAGATGAAGTAGAAGCCGAAACCCATTCCCGACAGGACAGCCAGGAGCAGCACTCGCGCCGCGATCCGCCCGTGTGGATGCTCGTCGGTCGTCCGGCTGACGAGCAGCACCGCGACAATGCCGACCACGATCCCGAACCACGCGGCGAGTGCGGGACGCTCGCCGATGCCGATCCCGAAGACGACGGGAACGATCGCAGCGAGCACGGCGGTAACCGGCGAGATCACGTTCATCGGCGCGTCGATCATCAGGTGGTACATCAGCACCACGCCGACGAGGCCGGCGAGACCGCCGCAGACCCCGAAGAGGACGACATGACCGGACAGATGCCCGCCGAAGAAGGGCAGCATCGCCGTCATCAGCACAGCCCCGACCGGATAGCTGTACAACAGCACGGTCACCGCGCCGTGGCGCCGCGAGGCGAATCCTCCCGCGAAGTCGCCAAGCCCATAGAGGATAGCGGCGGCCAGGCCCAGGACAACCGTCACGCCTCACCGTATCGGCGCTCGCGAGCGGGTTCAGTGCCGCGGTCAGCAGGGTTGTCCGGGAACGCCCGGACGGCACGGCACCTGCACGACGGTGGACTGGACGGCTGGCTGCACCGGCCCGGTGCGGGTGCCTGAGTTGGCCCGGGCCACCAGTAGCCACACGGTCACGATGGCCGCCACCGCGAGCACCGTGAGGATCGAGACCAGCGCGCGCGACGACCTGGGTCCGCTTCCGAGGTGCAGTACGTGGGAGTGCTGTGCCGTTGCCATGGCGCATTCCGTTCGTCGGCTCCGGATCGTGCTCGGACGGATGTCCGGTCGCTCCGAGAGGCTCGCGACGAACTGTGCGCCGCTCCGCCTGCAGGCGTCGATACGACTTTGTGCGTATGGCCCGACGCTGCGGCCGGGGCTAACCTCGCATCGGGTAGGCAGGGAAAGGAAGGCACGGTCAGATGACAGTTCAGGCGACAGTGACCTTGCGAGATCTGAAACGCCTCGAAGAGTTTGGCGACAGTCGCCGCTCGCGCGAAGCGGGCGAGCCGCTGCCGTGGTCGGTCCTGCGCGAGCTCGCTGAGTTGGTGCCCTGCGATTCGGTTAACTACCTGGCGATGGATCCGTACCGGCAGCGCCTGCTGGCTGGCCAGGACTTCATGCCTGCGTCGGACGTGGCGCCAGCCCCGTGCAGCGACGCTGAGCTCGAGTCTATGGCCGACTCGGAGGAGGGACGGTTCTTCTGGCAGCACTACTGGAATTGGGGGTGCAGTTACCCCGAGCGGTCCGGCGACTGCGCAAGCGTGATCCGCTCATCGGACTTTGACGACGACGACTCCCTCGCCGAGTATCTCCGCATGATCGGGGTGTGTCACGGCATCGTCGTGCCGTTGCCGCCGCGCGGCCCCGTCGCCCGCCGCGTCCACTTTTGGCGCGACGACGGAGGGGACTTCAGCGATCGCGAGCGATTGCTGTTGATGCTCGCCAGGCCACGGCTCGTGGAGATGCAGGAGGCGAGCATGAGTGACCAGGGCGGCGCGGCTGCGCTCTCGCCACGTCAACGGGAGCTGATGCGCGTGGTGGCCGCCGGACTGACCAACCGCCAGATCGGCCGCCGGATGCTCATCACGGATGGCACCGTGCGCAAGCACCTCGAGAACATCTATCGCGTGCTCGGCGTCACGAATCGCGTCGAGGCGGTGGCCGTGTGCGGCGCTACCGCGCAGGTCGCGATTGCGACCGGTGGGTGAACCTTCAGCCGGACGGCTTGGTCAACGTGAGCTGCTGCACGTCGAGGTAGCCGGTTCGAAAGCCCGCCTCGGAGTAGGCGAGGTAGAGCGACCACATCCGGCGAAACGTCTCGTCGAAGCCGAGCGCGTCCACGTCAGCCGCGGCCTGCTCGAAGCGTGCCCGCCACCGGCGAAGCGTCTCGGCGTAGTGCCGTCCGAAGCTGTATCGGTCCGAGATCCGGAGCCGGGTGTGCGCCTCCAGGGTCCGCTCGATCGCCTCTACGGACGCGAGCTGCCCACCCGGGAAGATGTACTTGCGGATCCAGGTGTAGGTGTCGCGCGTCGCCAGCACCGTGTAGTCGTCCTGCAGGATCGCCTGAAGCCCGACCCGTCCGCCCGGCGCCAGCCGCGCGTCGATCGTGCCGAAGTATTCGCCCCAATGGTTCGCACCGACGGCTTCGATCATCTCGACGCTGACGATCGCGTCGTAGCGACCGGTCGCCTCGCGGTAGTCCTGCAGCCGGACGTCGACGCGATCGGAGAGTCCGGCCGCCGAAATTCGCTCGCTCGCGAGCTCTGCCTGCTCGACTGAAATGGTGAGGGAGGTGACGTGGGCGCCGCGTCGCGCCGCGCGCAGCGCGAGCTCGCCCCAGCCCGTTCCGATCTCGAGGACGCGCGAGCCCTTGGTCACGGCCGCGGCGTCGAGCAGCCGGTCGATCTTGCGGCGTTGTGCGTCGGCGAGGTCGTCGTGGGCGCCGTACGGCTCGCCGTTGAAGGCCGCGGCGGAATAGGTCATCGACTCGTCCAGGAAGGTCTTGAACAGGTCGTTGGACAGGTCGTAGTGATGGTGGATGTTGTCGCGAGCGCCGTCCACGGTGTTGTCGTGATGCAACGGCTGTCGGCTGAGCACGGCGTGGCGCAGCTTGTGGAACATCTCGGGGACAAGCTCGCGCATGTTGGCGGCGAAGGTCGACAGCACGCCGGTGAGATAGTCGGCGGTCCAGTCGCCGGCCATGTAGGCCTCGCCGAACCCGATCGTCCCGGTCGCACCGACGCGCTGGAAGAACGCGGTCGGACGGACGAGCCGCATCAGTGGGTCCGTTGTCCGCCCGCCGCCGTAGGTCCGCTCGTCGCCTTCGCGTACCCGCAGCGGCAGCTTGTCAACGGCGTGGCGAAAGATCCGCTTCGCGATCGCCGCCCGCATGCGGGAGTCGGGCAGCTGCGCGACGTCGGGCCACAACGCGGGGTCGATCGCGCGAGACGGCACCGAGGCCAGGATCGGTCGGTCGACAACGGTCATGAACATCCCTCCAGAGTTCAGCGGCCCACCGGGTCAGACGACGAGCGCCGCCTGGCCGGCAAGGGCCATCGAGAGGACATTCGTCGTCTGGTCGCTCGCGGTTCCTCGGGGAGGCCTTCCGCACACTACGGCGAGTACGAATCCGCTGGCCAGACGGTGCCAGACAGCCGCTCGGCGCAGCATCGCGTGCCGCTCACCCTGGACGCGCACATAGGTCACCGTGGCCGCAACGGATTCTGCCGCGCGCGCGTACGCCGCCGAGGCCGAGGGGTCGGTCATCCGGTCGAGGGCGCCGTGAACGATGAGCACACGCCGCCCGGCCAGCTGAGCGACGGGGTCGCCCGGCTCGAGCCACGGCGCCAGTCCGACCACGGCACGCACGCTCGGGTGTCCGGCGACGTGCAGGGCGGCGCGTCCGCCCATCGAGTGGCCGACGAGGGCGACGGGGGTGTCCGGGAAGCGCTCGGTGAGCTGGTCCAGCGCCCACTGCGCGTCCGGGACGGGGGACTTCGCCGCTCCGTTCCAGCCGCGCACGGCGTAGCGCAGGCTTGCTACGGCCAGACCGTCGTCGGCGCCCGCGCGACGCAACCCGCTGACGAAGGGCCGCATCCGCAGCACCGCCAGCTGCAGCGAGTTCACCCTCCCCAACCCCTTGGACCGTCCGCCGTGCAGTACGAGTGCGACTGCCCGCACCGGACCGTTCGGTGCGTGTACCTGCAGCACCGGCTTGTTCACCGTGGGCACGTGGTGTTCTCCGGCGGCAGCTGCTGCGAGATCAGGTAGTTGTTGACGTAATTGTCGATGCACGTGCTGCCTTCCAGGTAGGACGTGTGCCCCTCGCCGTCCCAGCTGAGCAGCTCCGCGTTGCCCATCGTCGCGGCGAGATCCTTCGCTCCCCGGTACGGCGTGGCGGGGTCGTGCAGGTTGCCGATCACAAGCACCTTCGTCGGGGTGGCCGCGGTCGGTTTCGGCACGACGTCACGCCGCGGCTGCCATTGCTGGCAGTTGAACAGAAAGCCCACCGACCACTTGCCGAACAGGGGGAACTTCGCCGTCCAGCGCTTGGCGAGGCTGCGGATGTCCGCGTCGGATGGACGGGAACCGGTGTCATTGCACGAGATTGCCGTGAACGCGTCGATGAGATTGGCATAACGGCCGTTCGGCGCGCGCCGGTTGTAGTTGTCGGCGAGCGCGAGGAGTCCGCTGCCGTCGCCTCGCTGGGCCGCCACCAGCGCAGCGGCGAGCGTCGGCCATTCGGTCTTCGAGTACAGCGCCTCGGACACACCGGTGACGGCCAGCGCGGCGGTCAGCTTGCGACCGGTGCGAGTTGCGAGCGGGCGCTTCTCGGCGTGGCCCAGAATGCCGGTAGTTGCCGCTCGCGGGTTACCGAGCGCGGCGCACGACAGGTGGGCCCGGCAGTAGCCGGCGAACTGGTCGAAGGCATCCTCGAATCCCCGTAGCTGTTGCTCGTTCAACGCGACGAAGCCGGGGAGCGGATCGACAGCGCCGTCGAGGACGGCTACCCGGACCATGCGCGGGAACAGATGCGCGTACGCCGCGCCGAGTTCGGTGCCGTAGGAGAAGCCGAGGTAGTTCAGCTTCTGATCTCCGACGGCCTGACGCACCTGATCCATGTCGCGAGCAGTGTTCTCGGTCGTGAAGTAGCGCAGCGTCGAGCCGTACTTCCGGTCACAGGCTTCGGCGAAGTTCCGGGCGAGCGTCTTGGCCCGGGCGAACCCGGCGGCGGTCGTGACATCCGGCGACGCAGCAAACTGGACGTCCTTCTCCCTGTCGCTCCGGCACGAGATCGGCGCCGACAGGCCGACGCCGCGCGGGTCGAAACCGAGGATGTCGAAGTGGGTGAGCACGGACGGGGAAATCTTGGCGAGCAGGCCGAGCGCCAGCTCGACGGCCGATGCTCCGGGACCGCCCGGGTTCACGATCAGCGTGCCCAGCCGGGCGGTGGCGTCCCGGTCGCGGATCCGGACCATGAGCAGGTTGAGCTTCGGCCCGCTCGGGCTCGCGTAGTCGAGTGGGACGGCGAAGCGTGCGCATCCCGCGGTGAGTTTGCCCTGCAGGCTCGGCGCGATCTTGACACCGCTGATGCTCAGCAGCTGGCTGCAGTCGTTGAACGTGGCCGGCGTGACCGAGACTCTCGGCGTGGACGGCGGGCTCGACGCGGACGGCTGGCCGCCGCTCGTCGGTCCGGCATCGGTGGCCCGGCCGTCGACGGACTGGGTGCACGCGCTGAGGATCAAGCCGACCACGACCACGACCACGACCACGACCGTGCGCGGTAGCGATCGGTAGGTGCGGTGCGGGCGGGACACGGTACCGACGTTACTGATCAGGCCGGTGCGACACGCGTCGGCCGCGGCGGTGACGTCCGAGCGTCGCTGCGCTCGTTCGGTTCGGCGCTGGAATGTCTCCGCCCGATCACACTTGTTCGCTCGCAAGCTTCGCGCACGTCAGCGCCGGGCGAAGTGCTCGAGGACGATCGCCTGAGCCTCACCCATGGCGAAGCCGAGCAGCGCCCCGACGGTGATCAGGATCCACTCGTCCTGCTCGAAGGCCGGACGGATCAGTGATTCGAACTGCAGGGCGTCCAGCTGCTGCATCTTGTCGATCAGAAGAGTGCGCACGCCCATGGATTCGCGGGCGTAGTCCTCGATGTAGGTCATCGTGTCGGGGAGGTGGTCCATGATCTTGCTTGCGATCGAACGCTTCATCTGCTGGTAGCGAGTGGTCCCGACGCTGAGCACGACCAGCGGCTTGGCAACACCCGTCCCGTGATCCAGGGCTTCCTGCACATGGCGGTTGATCATCGCGAACAACCGGTCGGACAGGGGACCCGTGAGCACCGCCTCGATCACCTTGCGCGCGGTGATGACCTCGTCGGCGATCAGCGTGCCGTAGTCGGCTGCGACCTCGTTGCGCCGCTTGAGGAACAGGCCTTGGAACTCGATGCCGAGGATCCGGATCGGACGCTTCGGGTTGAAGATCAGCTTCAGGGCGAGCCAGTCGGTGAACCAGCCCACGAGCAGTCCGAATGCCGGCATGATCAGTGGTTCGTGGAAGAGCAACCACAGCGCCATCTGCAGCAGTCCGATCGTCGACCCGAAGTAGATGCCCGAGCGCGCGATGAACCGGAACTCCTTGTACCCAGCCTCGCGGAACACGCGATTGAGCAGCGCCTTGTCCGTGACCAGGTTGGTGATGACCATGTGTTTGAGGTCGAACACCGAGTCCGGATCGGCGCGGATGTCGTTGAGCACCTCACGGATCATCTGCGGCGCCTCGCCCTGAGCGCGTGTGACGACCAGCGCCCGCACCGGCTCGGGCATCGCGTCCCATACCCCTGGCTGGTACTCGTGCATGATCTCCCGAGTGATCTCCGCCGCGGCCGAACGCATCGGGTCGGCAATCTCCTTGGCGACCAACTCGGGATCCAGCCGTGAGATCACGTCACGCGCCGAGATCAGGTCCCGAGTCATCGTGTCGACAGCGATGCTCGCCATCCGCGCTGCGCGCCGGGGCACGATTCCCTGCCAGCCGAGATACGGCCGGATGCCGACGAACTCGGTCGGCTGGAACATCATCCGGATCGCGACCAGCTTGGTGACGTAGCCGATCAGCGCGGCGACGACCGGGATGCTGAAGTTGATGTACCAGTGTTCGACGAGATCAGAGAGCACGCCGCTGCCCATACCTTGTCAGAGGTGCGTGCGGGACGGGTCGGACGCGGCCCAGAACTCACGTCCGAAATCCGAGATGGACAGGGTCTTGCGCACCAGCCGGGAAGCGCTGGACGCGGACGATCCGGTGCTGTCGCGGGCGCGGCGCACCGTGTCGTCGGCGCCGAGGATGTCGTACTGCGTCTCGAGCGAGCTGTCCTCGGGCCCGAACTCGACCAGTCCGAGGGTCTGCATCCGGGTCAGGTAGGTGGGCACGTTGTCCGGCGTGCCGACGCCGACCAACCGTCCGACAGTCGAGGCGTTGGCGAGGACGGTGCGCTGCCCACCCCTGCGCCGTCCTCTGGCGACGACGTCGCCGGACGCGAAGGTCGTGCCGTCGGCGAGCGCGGCCAGGATGCGCGCCTCGTCCGGGACGAGCTGGCTGATGACGGTGCCGTACAGGTACTCCCGGCTGCTGCTTCGGGTGCCCGTAACCGCGCGTTCGAGCAGCTCGCTCATCGCGCTGCGAAGCGGGGCGCGCCCGGCGTCCGGGGGGTG
Source organism: Actinomycetota bacterium (assembly GCA_030948475.1). Lineage (GTDB taxonomy): Bacteria > Actinomycetota > Actinomycetes > Mycobacteriales > Jatrophihabitantaceae > JALZAI01. Next base: position 20,663 of record JALZAI010000071.1, on the reverse strand, counting down.
GATCAGCGCCACCGCGCGCTGCTCCTCGGGCAAGCTGCGTGGATTGGTCACCTGGGGGAAGTCGAGGACCCGCCGGACCTCGGACGCGGCGGCCGCCCGGACCCGTTGTGCCTCGCGCTCGATCGCCTGCGCCCCTGGCAGGTGGCGGGCCAGTCCCCAGCCGGCGCGCCCGAACCGGCGTCCGATGCGCGCTCCGGTGACGATCGCGCTGCCCGCCGCGGCCACGACCTGGGACGGCTGCATCTCGATGCGTCGGACACTTCCGGGGCTGGACGGTGAGCGCGCTGGCCCCGGCGTCCCGGCCGTTACCGACGCGGACGCGGGATCGCTGTCACCGCCGTCCGCCATGGCGCGACAATATCGCGAGGCAGCTGCCCCCTGTGCCAGGTCCGCTGCGGCGCAATGCGGATCGATCATCGGCAGTCGGCGGTCGACGCGTCACAATGAGCCGATGAAACTGCCCGTGATGCCGCCGGTGTCTCCCATGCTCGCCAAGTCGGTCCCGACCATTCCGCCTGGCGCCTCATACGAACCCAAGTGGGACGGATTCAGATCCATCGTCTTCCGCGACGGCGACGAGGTCGAGTTCGGCAGTCGAAACGAGCGGCCGATGACTCGCTACTTCCCTGAGTTGGTCGAGGCGGTCAAGGCAGAGCTGCCTGAGCGTTGTGTCATCGACGGTGAGATCGTCATCGCCACCGATACCGGCCTGGACTTCGACGCTCTGCAGCAGCGCATTCACCCCGCCGTCTCCCGGGTCACCATGCTGAGTGAGACGACTCCGGCATCGTTCATCGCCTTCGACCTGTTGGCCCTCGGCGACGACGACTACACCGGGCGCCCGTTCACAGAACGCCGCGCTGCGCTCGAGAACGCTCTGGCCGGCGTCGCTGCGCCGATCCACCTCACCCCCGCCACCACGGACCGGGCGATCGCCGAGCGCTGGTTCGTCGAGTTCGAGGGAGCTGGGCTCGACGGCGTCGTGGCCAAGCCGCTCGACGTCACCTATAAGCCGGACAAGCGCGTCATGTTCAAGATCAAGCACCAGCGGACCGCCGACTGCGTCGTTGCCGGTTACCGCATCCACAAGAGTGGCCCGGACGCTATCGGCTCGCTCATGCTCGGGCTCTACAACGACGCTGGGACGCTCGTCTCAGTGGGTGTCATCGGCGCTTTCTCCCTGGCCCGCCGGAAGGAGCTGTTCGGTGAGCTGCAGCCGCTGGTGACCGGCTTCGACGACCACCCGTGGAACTGGGCAGCGCACGAAGCCGGCGAGCGCACACCACGGAAGGGCGAGGGGTCTCGGTGGAACGCCGGCAAGGACCTGTCGTTCGTCGCGCTGCGGCCGCAGCGTGTCGTCGAGGTCCGCTACGAACACATGGAAGGCGAGCGGTTCCGGCACACTGCCCAGTTCAACCGCTGGCGTCCGGACCGTACCCCCGAGTCCTGTACCTACGAGCAGCTCGAGCAGCCGATCACCTTCGAGCTCGACGACATCGTCCCCGGCCTCGGGCGGTCACCGAATCGCTGACAACAGCGACGGGCAGCTTCAGACGGCCCATCTGAGTCGTTGTCGCGCCGACCTCCCGCCGTTACCGGCCGGTCCGAGGCACACTGCTCGCATGATGCAGGTGACCAGGGAGCAACAGCGCCGCGATCGTGAGCGCGAATACAACGCGGCGCTGGACGCGGCCCGGCCTCTGGTGGGCGTCATGGTGCTCTTCGTCTGCGCGCGCGAAGCCCGCTCGGACGGTGCCGCGCTGGAGGTGGCCTTCGGCGCCACGGTGAGCGACGACGCGGAGACGATGCTCCCGCCCGCGGTGTGGGTGGCGCTGCGCCAGGGTGATGTGGACGCGACGATCGAGGCGCTGGTGCGCTCGTCACGCCGTCAGTTCCTGATCGCCGAGCACGAGGAGCTCGACTCCGGCTACAAGCTGACCACGGTCGAGGAGCGGCGCGGGCTGCCGGACGTGGATCTGCTGCAGACGCAGCTCGCTGCATTCCTGCAGATCCCGCCGGACGTCCTCGCGGTGATCGCTGCCTGGGGCCCGGACGACCCGCGCACTGCCGACGAGGTCGACACCCTGATCGAGCAGCGCTTCGGAGCCGGCCGCTCGGAGCGTCGAAGCGACCCGTCGAAGGCGGCACTCAGCATGTCCAGCACCGAGTTCACCGCACTGCTCGCGCTGACGCCCGAGCAACGTGGCGTGCTGGCGACCCTGGTGCGCCAAAGCGACATCACCATCGCCGCTGGCTAAGCCTCGCGGGCGATCAGCGCGCGGTAAGGCGCAGGAACAAGGCGCCGTCTTCCTCGAGCAGCGTGCGCAGCGCGTATCGCCGTGGGCCGCCGTCCCAAACTCGTCCGCCGACGATGCGGGGTGCACCCGGTCCGGCCAGGATCGGCGACAGCGATAGGCACAGCTCGTCGGCCTCGCCGGCGGCGGCGAGCAGCCCGAACAGGGTCGGACCCCCCTCGCACAGCACCCGGGTCAGCCCCCGCTCGGCCAGCGCGCTGCGGATCCGGCCGGGTTCGGGTTCCTGCTCGCCTACTGTCACCACGTCCGCGACCTTCGCGAGGCTCGCTCGCCTGCCGCTGTCGGCGACGGCGCAGGTGAGCACGATCGGACGCGCTTCCGGGCTCGCCTCGGCGAACAGTCTCGAGCTCGAGTCCAGGTTCAACGACGGGGTCCAGACGGCGATCGGCACCGTCGCGGCCAACCCGAACCGCGTGCGCAGCTGCAATCGCCGTGCTCCCAGCTTGATCGGTCGGTACCCCTCGGCGCGCACCGTCCCCGACCCGACAAGGATCACGTCGGCGAGATCGCGCAGGACGGCGAACACCCGGTTGTCGGCCGGAGTCTGCAGGCCCGCGGACAGCCCGTCCGCGGCGGCGGCTCCGTCCACACTGCTGATCATGTTGACCCGGACGCCGCCGCGATCGAGCCAGTCGCGGGCATAGCACTCGTGGACGTCGACGGGCTCGACCGGCTCGGGTAGCAACGCGCGCATACCGCAATCTCAACACTCTCCGGGTGGTAGCGGCATGCTTGCCGGTGGGTATCGCATCTAGTACCGCTGCGATTGGGAGTGACCGATGGGAACACGAAAGTCCAGACTGCCGATCCCGGCCGGTGTCGAGCACGCGCTCGACAGCGCGTTGGACAAGGCCCTGTCGATCCAGCGCCCGGTGGTGCAGGCCTACCTCAACCGCGTTCGGGCCAAGCACCCGGGCGACTCACCCGCGGACGTCATCGACCAGCTCGAGCGCCGCTACCGCGCCTCGGTGATCGGACTCGGCGCCGCATCCGGGTCAGCGGCGGCCGTCCCTGGCATCGGCACTGTGACGTCCGTCGCAGCTGGTGCGGCCGAGATCACCGCATTCGTCTCGGCGACCGCCATGTACGTGCTCGCGCTCGCCGAACTGCACGGAATTCCGGTGAGTGATCCGGACGTGCGCCGCGCGATGGTCCTCGCGGTCCTTGTGGGCGAAGGTGACGCGCTGGCGATCGAGAGCCTGGCCGGCGGTGCAGGCGAGGGAACCAAGCACTGGGCGCAGGTCATCGGCCGGCGGGGCACGAAGAACGATGCGGGCGGCCTGAACGGCCGCCTCGGACGGCTGCTGCTGACCCGCTTCGGGGCGCGGCAGGGGGCGTTGCTCGTCGGACGCGCGGTCCCGCTCGGGATCGGCGCCGGCATCGGCGCGGTCGGAAACGCCGCGCTGGCCCGCGCTGCCATCAAGGCGGCACGCCGTGCGTTCGGGCCGCCACCGCAGCAATTTCCACCACGAGTGATCGACGTGGCGACGCCGTCGCACGGCCCTCCCGTCAGCGAACCCCCGCCGGGTTGACCGGAGATGCAGGCGTACGACGGCGAGCATGACTGGCATCGTTGGGTGATCGGCGAATACTGAGCTTATGGTCAAGCCGGTCGATCGCGAGGAGGAGGTGGCGTCGCGAGACGCCGCCCAGCCGGAGCCGAGCACGCCGCGGACCCGGACTGGATCGGATTCGGAGCCGAGCAAGGGCTTCTCCGGCCAGGCGACCACGCCCACGGACTCCGACTCGAGCGAGGTGTTACCTGGCTCCCTGTTCGACGCGCCCAACGAGGACACGGACAACCCCTACGGCAAACCGGGCCGCCCGATCTCGCGACGCTCGGCGATGTACCGCGGCTTCTGGACGACCATCGGCGTGGCCGTTGCGGTGCTGTTCGCCTACTCGGTGCGGGAGGCGGCAACCGTCCTCGAGCTCGTCCTGGTCAGCGCTTTCCTCGCCGTCGGGCTCAACCCGATAGTCGAGTTCCTGATCCGCCGCGGCTGGAAGCGCGGCTGGGCGGTACTGCTCGTCGCCACCGTCCTGATCGCGCTGGTGACCCTGATTGTGACGGTGCTGGTCGGCGTGCTGCGCGACCAGATCACGTCCTTCATCGACGACGCCCCGAACCTGCTGCACCGGCTGCTGCGGCACAAGACCATCGCGCACCTGGACAACCGTTACCACATCATCTCCGACCTGCAGCAGAAGCTGGCCGACCCCAACCTCGCCGAGAAGGCCTTTGGCGGTGTCTACAACGCCGGCCTCAACCTGCTCACCGGCCTCGCCGACACGGTGATCGTTTTCGTGCTGACGCTGTACTTCCTAGCCGCGCTTCCGCAGCTCAAGCGCGCCCTGTTCTCGCTCGCGCCGTCCTCGCGCCGCGAACGGGTCGGGCAGCTGGGCGATGAGATCCTGCGCCGGGTCGGCCGCTACGTCATCGGCGCCGTCGTCGTGGCGACGATCGCGGGGACGGTCACCATCCTGTTCCTGCTGACTGTGGGACTGAGCGAGTACGCGCTCCCGCTCGCAATTGCCGTCGGGCTGCTCGATCTGGTACCCCTTGTCGGCTCGATCACCGGCGCTGCAATCGTGTGCCTGGTATCGCTGGCGAACTCGCTGCCCGTCGGTATCGCCGCGCTGATCTTCTACCTGATCTACGAGACGGTAGAGGGGTACGTGATCTACCCGCGCGTGATGCGGTCGTCCGTGGATGTGCCGGAGTACCTGACGATCGTGGCGGTGCTGCTTGGCGGTGCGATCAGCGGCGTGGTCGGTGCGCTGCTTGCCCTGCCGATCGCGGCGGCCGGGCTGCTGCTCGTCCGCGAGGTCTGGGTGCGCCGGCAGGACCGGGCGTAGGTCAGCCGCTCCGGACGACCGCCGCCGCCTCACCCGCCAGCGTGAGGCTCCCGTCGTCGGGCGTTGCCTGGCCAGTGGCCAGCAGCACCTCGGCTGCGCTCATCGGCAGCGTGCGCGCGTCCGGCCCGAGGTTGGCGACCACACGCAGCGAGCCCCGGTGTACCATCAGCCAACGCTCGTTCTCGTCGAAGTCGACCCGCACGTTGGTGAGATCGCCGTCGGTCAGCTCCGGTTCGGCGGCGCGCAGCCCGATCAGGCTCCGGTACAGCTCGAGCACCTCGGCGTGACCGCGCGTGTCGGCCTCGTGCCAGTTCAGGACCGCACCGCGATAGGCCTCGGAGTCCTGCGGATCGATCATTTCCGTGACGTCCCAGCCGTAGCCGGCGAACTCCGCCAGGCGTCCGCGTCCGGTGGCTACGCCGAGTTCCTTCTCCGGGTGCGAGGTGAAGAACGGCCAGCGCGTGGACGCGGCCCACTCCTCGCCCATCCAGAGCATCGGAGTGAACGGGGAAGTGAGCAGCAGCACGGCCCCGACGAGGAGCAGGCCGGGGGAAACCAGTTCCGGCAGCCGGTCACCGACCGCGCGGTTGCCGACCTGGTCGTGGTTCTGCAGCGCGACGACAAAGCGCCACCCCGGCGTGACCGTCCGGTCGACCGGCGCACCGTGCAGCCTGCGCCGGAAGCTGGAGTAGGTGCCGTCGTGCAGGAACGCGTGGGTGAGGGTCTTGGCGAGCACGGCGAGCGAGCCGAAGTCGCAGTAGTAACCCTGGCGTTCGCCGGTGAGTAGCGCGTGCAGGGCGTGGTGCACGTCGTCATCCCACTGACCGGTCAGTCCGTAGCCCGGCGGCCGGGGCTCGATCATGATCGGGTCATTCAGGTCGGATTCGGCGATGAGCGTCAGGGGGCGGCCGAGTTCTCTCGCCAGCGCGTCGGTCCGCTCGGACAGCTCGGCGAGCAGGTGCTGTGGGGAGCTGTCCTGCAGCGCGTGTACGGCATCCAGGCGCAACGCGTCCACGTGGTAGTCGCGCAGCCACATCAGCGCGTTGTCGACGACGAAGGCACGTACCGCGGGCTGCTCCACGTTGACCAGTTCGCCCCAGGTGTTGCGTCCGGACTTCAGGTACGGCCCGAAGCGCGGCAGATAGTTCCCGGAGGGGCCGAGATGGTTGTAGACCACGTCGAGCACGACGGCGAGACGGTATCGGTGGCATCCGTCGACGAAGCGCTTGAAGCCGTCCGGGCCACCGTAGGGCTCGTGCACCGCGTACCAGCCGACGCCGTCGTAGCCCCAGTTCCAGACTCCGTTGACGGCGTTGACCGGCAACACCTCGACGTGCGTGACGCCAAGGTCGATGAGGTGGTCGAGCCGCTCGATGGCCGAGTCGAAGGTGCCGCCGGCGGTGAACGTGCCGACGTGCAGCTCGTAGATGACCGCGCCGGCCAGCTCGCGTCCGGGCCAGCCGTCGTCTGTCCAGCTGAACGCGTCCTGGTCGTAGGAGCGGCTGGGTCCGTGCACGCCCTCGGGTTGCTGCCGCGATGCCGGATCGGGGACAGGTTCGTCGCTGTCGTCGAGCAGGAACGCGTAGTCGGTGCCGGGCGCGAGGTCTGGTCCGCGCCACCAGCCGTCGGCTTCGGCCTCGAGTGGCGTTGCCGTGCCCGCGGTGCGGACGGCGATGCGCTCGACATTCGGAGCCCAGACGCGGATCAGGGTCACCAGAGCTTCCTGCCCGCGGCCTCGGGGGAGCTAAACTCAGCCGAGGTTGCTACTTGACTAATTGGTTATGTAACTAGTAGGTTTAGTATATGCCCATCGATCAGCTGAGCAGCACCTTCGCCGCTCTTGCCGATCCGACCCGCCGGGCGATCCTGGAGCGCCTGGCGGACGGGGCGGCAACGGTGACCGAACTGGCCGAGCCGTTCGCGATGAGCATGCCGGCGATCTCCAAGCATCTGAAGGTGCTCGAAGGCGCCGGGCTGATCACCCGCGGTCGTGATGCGCAGCGCCGCCCCTGCTGGCTGGCGGCCGAGCCGCTGCAGCAGGCCAACGCGTGGATCGAGAAATACCGCCAGTTCTGGGACGAGAGCTTCGAGCGTCTGGACGGCTACCTCGCCCAGCTGCAGCACCAACGTCGCAAGTCAACCGAAGGAGCAAAGAAATGATGACCAAGCACGCCACGATAACCCTGCCCTCGGACACCGAGATTCTGATCGTGCGGGAGTTCGACGCGCCGCGCGAGCTGCTCTTCGAGGCGATGACCACTCCCGAGCACATGAAGCACTGGTACGGGCCGGCGCAGCACGAACTCGTCGGCTGCGAGATCGACTTGCGGATCGGCGGCTCGTACCGCTACGTCACCCGACTTGAGCAGGGCGGCGAGATTGCCTTCTCCGGCGAGTTCATCGAGGTCGACCCGCCGGGCCGCCTCGTGTACACCGAGGTGTTCGAGGCGGTCCCGGGAGCGACGTCGACGGTGGCGACCACGCTCGACGAGCAGGACGGCCGCACGACGCTCACCGTGCTGGCCGGCTATCCGGCCAAATCGGATCGCGACGCGGTCCTCGAGTCCGGCATGGAGTCGGGCATGCAGGAGTCCTACGACCGCCTGGAAGCACTCGTCGCGACGCTGGGCTGAGGCCCTACGCTGCGCGAATGGGTACCGCAAAGCCGTCCGTACGGACCGCGCTCGCTTTCTCGAACAGCTCCGGACGACTGGCCGACATCGACCCGGCCGGTCGTCCGGCGCTGCCACAAAAGAAGAACGGCAAGCCGACGAAGCCGTCGAAACTGAGCGGCGAACTCGCTGAGACAGCCGAGCGGATCGCCGAGCTGCAGGAGCGGCTCTGGGCCGAGGCTGCCGAAGGCGGCCAGCGCAGCCTGTTGCTGATACTGCAGGGCATCGACACGGCCGGCAAGGGCGGTACGACCGAGCACGTGGTCGGCGCGTGCGGCCCGATCGGCGTGCAGTACACGGCGTTCAAGAAGCCGAACCGTGCCGAACTGCGCCACGACTTCCTGTGGCGCATCCGCCGGCAGCTGCCACCGCCCGGCACGATCGGGATCTTCGACCGCTCGCACTACGAGGACGTGCTCGTGGCGCGCGTGCACGACCTCGTCCCGGAGCAGGTGTGGGGTCGGCGCTACGACGAGATCAACGCTTTCGAGCAGGAGCTCGTCGGCAGCGGCACGACAGTACTGAAGTGCTTCCTGCACATCTCCTCCGCCACCCAGCGCGAGCGGTTGTTGCGTCGCCTGGACCGGCCGGACAAGCGCTGGAAGTTCGACGAATCAGACATCGACGAACGGGCGCTCTGGGCGGACTATCAAACCGCGTTCCAGGCGATGCTCGAGAGGTGCGACACGCCGGCAGCGCCATGGTTTGTCGTGCCATCTGACGCCAAGAAGTACCGCAACTGGGCGGTCGGGGAGCTGCTGCGCGAGACGCTCGACCTGCTGGATCCGCACTACCCGGCCGGCAACCTGGACATCGCGAACCTGCGGGCCCGGCTCAACCCGCCCAGCTGAACGCTCAAGTCAGACGAGAGTCGGACGATCGGAGTGGCGGAAATACTAAATTCGGGCAGCGGAGCGCATGATGGAACACGTGGCAACCTTATTGCTCACCGTGCTCGGCCTCTGGAGCGTGCTTGCCGTGCTCCTGGCTGTGGTCCTGGGCAAGTTCCTCGCCGGTGCCGGTCGGCTCGCCGAGAACACCAGCCCGTCGCCCACCGATTCGATGCTGCTTCGCTGACAGTTCAGATCCAGCAGGTTCAACGGACGAGCAGGGCCACCGGGTAGTCACCGAGAAGTTCTTCGAGTGCGACCTCCCGGTCGTGGCGGATCCCGGCAATCACGTCGGTCGCCGGCGCACCCAGATCCAGGGTCGTGTCGTGCCAGCCGCCGCCGCGTTCGAGCGTGACCGGGAGCCTGGTCGCCACCGTGATCGCTCCACCGCGGTCGAAAGCCACCGCGTGCCGCGCTGCCACTCCGATGGCCCCGAGCGGCAGGTACCCGGTGAACAGACCCGGCCAGTCCCGCCGCAGCCGCAGTGCCCGCGAGACCACCCAGAGTTTCGCCGCCCCGTCCGCGCCGATCGTCGGCGCATCGACGCCCGCGTCGAGCCGGTCGAGCAGCGCACGGCCGACCTCGAAGTCCACCGGCCGTCGGTTGTCCGGATCAACAAGCGAGTTCTCCCACAGCTCAGTGCCCTGATAGACGTCCGGCACGCCGGGCATCGTCAGCTGGACGAGTTTCTGGGCCAGCGAGTTGGACCAGGCGAACGGCATGATGCGCTCGAGAAATCGTTCCATCGGCGCGCGCAACGTGGGGTCGTCGTAGGCCGAGTCGACCGCGGCATGCACGCTCGCCTCGAACGCCTCCTCCGGGTCGATCCAGTTGGTGGCCTGCGCCGCCTCGCGCATCGCCTTCTCGGCATAGGCGTGCATGCGCTCCCGCGCGATCAGCCCAGCCCCCGCGAACGTCTGCCAGAGCAGGTACCCGAATGATGCGTCGGCGATCGGCGCGGCCGACATCAATACGCGCACGAGCGAGGACCACTCATCCGGGATCTCGCTCAACACCGCCAGTCGGGCGCGCACGTCCTCACCGCGCTTGGTGTCGTGCGTCGAGAGTGTCGTCAGGCTCCGCGGGACGCGCTCCTGCCGTCGATGCTGTGCGTCGTGGAACGCGTCGAGCTCGATGCCGAAGCGGGCCGGGTCGCCGCCGACCTCGTTGAGCGCGACGAAGCGGGTGTAGCGGTAGTACGCGGTGTCCTCGACGCCCTTGGCCATCACAGCGCCGGTCGTCTGCTGGAACCGCGCGCAGAGCTCGTCGGCGGGATCGGCCAGCCGGGTCGCGAGGCTGCTGATGGCGTCGCGCAGCTCGGGGCGCGCGGCCTGCGCCCGCTCGATCGCCTCGGCCAGATCGGCTGCGCCGGTGGGCAGGTACGAGCGGTATACGGGAAAGGCGACGACCAGCTCGAGCAGCGCCTCGCGCGCGCATTCGACGCCGGGCGCCAGTCGGGCGAGCCGCGAGATCTCGGCCTGCAGAATCGTCGACGCGACAACGCGCTTGCCGCTATTTGCGTGATCGAGAAACGACCTGGTGTCCCCGGTCAGCTCGACGTACAGGGCGGTCAGCGGCCCCTCACCGGACGGGGCGACGAAGAGCCCGCCGACCTCGGCCAGGGCGTCATAGCCGGTCGTCCCGTCCACCGGCCATTCAGGCGGCAACTCCTCGCCCGGTTCGAGGATCTTCTCCACCGTGATCCACGCGTCCGGGCCGGCCAATTCGCGCAGCCGGGTCAGATACCCGAGCGGGCCGACGAGGCCGTCGGGATGGTCCACCCGCAGCCCGTCGATGCCGTCTTCGCGTAGCCATCGTGCGATCTGGGTGTGGGTTGCCTCGAAGACCACAGGATCCTCGACTCGAAGGCCGGCCAGCGTGCTGACGGCGAAAAAGCGGCGGTAGTTCTGTTCGGTGTCCGCACGGCGGAAGCTCACCAGCTCGTAATGCTGGCGATCGTGCACGTCGGCGGGGGCGCCGCCGAGAGTGTCCGGGGCGAGAGGGAAGCGGTGCTCGAAGTAGCGCAATTCCGCCGTGTCGCCCCCGTCAGCCACCGCGAGCTGGGACGGCTCGAAATCGTCGCCGAGAACGGGTAAAAGGACGCGTCCGCGCGTCCACTCGATGTCGAACCAGCAGGCGAATTGCGAGCCGCTTCCCAGGCGAAGCACGTCCCACCAGGCGGGGTTGTCAGCGGGCGTCGCGATGCCGGTGTGGTTGGGGACGATGTCGACCACGATGCACAGCCCGCGGGAACGCGCCGCCGCCAGTAGCCGCGTCCAGCCGTCGACGCCTCCGCGCGCTGCGTCGATGATGTCGAAGGCGACGACGTCATAGCCGTGGTCCGAGCCCCGCTCCGACGGCAGGAGCGGTGACAAGTACACGGCGCCGGCCCCGAGAGTTGGCAGGTAATCGCACAGGTCGGCTGCGGCGTGCAGGTCGAAGGCCTGGCGTACCTGCAGGCGGTACGTCGAGGACGGGACGGGCATGGGCGTCAGTCTGCTCGGCGCAGCACGACGATCGCGCGCGGACCGATCGAGATAACCTCCTTCGCCCGCGCGATCCGCGCCGGTTCGCTCTCGTCGCCGGTGAGGGTGTCGACGACGACCTGCCACGTCTGCGCGTACTCGTCGGCCGGCACGGTGAAGTCGATCGCCTCGTGGTGGGCGCTGAAGCACATCAGGAACGAGTCGTCCGTCCGGCGCTGGCCGCGGCTGTCGCTGTCGGGAATGCCCTGACCGTTGAGAAACACCGCGATGGCCCGGCCGAAGCCCGATCCCCAGTCCTCCTCGGTCATTTCCGCGCCATCCGGGGTGAACCAGGCGATGTCGGGGAGGGCGTCGGCCCCGCGGCGGCGCACCGGACGGCCGTCGAAGAAGCGCCGACGGCGGAAGATCGGGTGCCGGCGGCGCAGTTCGGCGACCCGGCGCGTGAACGCCAGCAGGTCGGTGTCGACCTTGCCCCAGTCGATCCAGGTCAGCTCGTTGTCCTGGCAGTAGCCGTTGTTGTTGCCCTGCTGGGTGCGTCCGAGTTCGTCGCCGTGGCAGAGCATCGGCACGCCCTGTGACAGGAACAGGCTGGCGATGAAGTTGCGCTGTTGCTTGGCCCGCAGGGCGAGCACGTCCTTTTTGCGTGTGCGGCCCTCGACACCACAGTTCCACGAGCGGTTGTGGCTCTCGCCGTCGTTGTTTCCGTCCTGGTTGGCCTCGTTGTGCTTGTCGTTGTAGGAGACCAGGTCGCGAAGCGTGAACCCGTCGTGGGCGGTGACGAAGTTGATGCTCGCGACGGGACGCCGGCCGGAGGGTTCGTAAAGGTCCGCCGAACCGGTGATTCGCGCCGCGAACTCGCCGATGGTGGCAGGCTCGCCGCGCCAGAAGTCGCGGACGGTGTCGCGGTACTTGCCGTTCCACTCCGTCCATTGCGGCGGGAAGTTGCCGACCTGGTAGCCGCCGGGCCCCACGTCCCACGGCTCGGCGATGAGCTTCACCTGGCTGACCACGGGATCCTGCTGCACCAGGTCGAAGAACGACGAGAGCCGGTCCACGTCGTAGAACTCGCGGGCCAGGGTCGCGGCGAGATCGAAGCGGAACCCGTCCACATGCATCTCGGTCACCCAGTACCGCAGCGAGTCCATGATCAGCTGCAGGGCGTGCGGGTGGCGGACGTTGAGGGTGTTCCCGGTCCCGGTGTAGTCCATGTAGTGCTTCGGGCTGTCGTCGACGAGCCGGTAGTACGCCGCGTTGTCGATCCCGCGGAACGACAGCGTCGGCCCCAGATGGTTCCCCTCGCCGGTGTGGTTGTAGACCACGTCGAGGATCACCTCGATGTCGGCCGCGTGCAGCGCGCGCACCATCGCCTTGAACTCCTGCACCTGGCTGCCCGGACTGGTGCCCACCGCGTACTTGAAGTCCGGTGCCAGAAAGCTGATCGTGTTGTAGCCCCAGTAGTTCGACAGACCCTTGTCGACAAGGAACGAGTCGTTGACGAAGTGGTGTACGGGCATCAGCTCGACGGCAGTCACGCCGAGTGCCGTCAGGTGGTCGATGATCGCCGGGTGGGCCATGCCGGCGTACGTGCCGCGCATTTCCTCGGGCACGTCCGGGTGCCGCTGGGTCATGCCCTTGACGTGCGTCTCGTAGATCACCGAGTCGGCATAGGCGTGGTCGGGCGGACGGTCCACGCCCCAGTCGAAGAACGGGTTGATCACGACGCATTTGGGCATGTGCGGTGCGGAGTCGTCGTCGTTGACGCTGCCATCGTCGCCGAAGCGGTAGCCGTACACCGACTCGTCCCAGTCGATGCTCCCGTCGATTGCCTTGGTGTACGGGTCGAGCAGCAGCTTGTTCGGGTTGCAGCGCTGGCCCCGGGCGATCTCGCGCTGGCCGTACACCCGGTAGCCGTACCGCTGCCCCGGTTCCAGGCCCGGCAGAAAGGCGTGCCAGACGAATCCGTCCACCTCGGGCAGCTCGACGCGTGTCTCCGTCCCGTCGGCGTCGAACAGGCACAACTCGACCTTGTCGGCGACCTCGCTGAACAGTGCGAAGTTCGTCCCAGATCCGTCGTAGGTCGCTCCGAGCGGGTACGAGGTACCAGGCCAGACCTGCATGACCGACACCTTGCCAGACGCCGAAATCGGCGGCACCGGGCGACGTCAGTGCAGCAGCTGGAACGCTGCACCCACGGCCGAATAGGTGCGCACGGCCTTGCGGTCCAGGGTCAGCAACGTCGCGTCATGCTCGCGTGCGGTGGCGCCGATGATCGCGTCGTACACCGCGCCGCCGCCCATACCAGCCGAGCCGACGGCGCCGAAGATCAGCAGATAGCGGTCGCCGCGCAGCTGACGAACCCGTCCCTCCGCGAGTTGACGGATCAGGCCGACTGCGTCGATCAGCGATACCGCGCGGCCGTTCGGGAGCCGGCTGAGAACCGAGACCGACTCGGCGAGGACGTGTGCCGGCAGCCACCCGATCCTGGGAAACCACGCCCGCGCAGCGTCGTTGCTCGGATGCCACCTGCTCAATCCGGCGATGATGACCGAGGTGTCACAGGTCAGTGCCGCGGCCACTCGCGGCCTTCCTCGATGAGTCGGCGCACGTCCTCGGTCGTCATCTCCGGCGTCCCCTCGGGTGCGCGCAAGATCGGCAGGCCGTCCTCGGCGATCTCGATGCGCACCTTGCTCACCGGTCGGAGCACCAAGCCGCCGTCGACCTCCTCGACGTCGAGCTTGGTGCCGGCGTCAAGACCGAGTCGCCGCCGCAGCGCCTGCGGAATTACCACGCGCCCTGCACCGTCAATGGTAATTGACATACCATCACGCTACCACCGGGCGAGCTGCGCGTCGGCCGTTCCCGGTTGGGCCCAGGCGCGCAGGACGAGCGCCGCGACCGCGCAGGCGAGCGAGGCCAGCCCCAACCACAGGCAGCCACCGATCGAAAGGTCGACGCCGCCGCCATCCTGCAGGGTGTCGGACAGCGCGTGGTAGCTCGAGAACGACGACTCGATGCCGAGGCCCACGCTGGCGAGCGTGCCGGTGAGAAGCGCGACGGCGGCCAACCCGATGGCGGCCGCATGCCTGAGCGCCCAGCGCACGGCCCGGTTCGCCACCTTGCCAGGCAGCAGGGTCGCGGCCAGCAGCGCGAACAGCGCCGCACATACCCAGAGCAGTAGCGCGACGCGCGGTCCGTGCTCACCGTTCAGCTGCCGGTCGAGGGCGTGCCCCCAGGCGTCGAAGCCGCCGCGCGACCTGATCGATGCGCCGGTGAAGTGATACGTGAAGATCGTCTGGAAGGACGAGAGGACGCACAGCGCGGCCCCGGCGATCCACAGCACCGGCACGACGCTCGCTCGCACCCCGGTCACCCGCGAACGGCCGGGTTCCGCCGCGCGAGTTACCGGCGGCGGCTCGGGGTCCACGAACTCGACGCGGTAGCCCGCCATGACCCGCAGTGTGGCACCTCGGCGACGAGATTCCCATGCCCGCGTTGTCGTACCCCGCCCGTACCGTGGCAGGCATGCGCGTCCACTCCGACATCACGCCCAGTACCGGCAAGTTCGAGGTCGTCTCCGATTTCGAGCCGTCCGGCGACCAGCCGACCGCGATCGACGACCTGGAACGCCGCATCCACGCGGGGGAGCGCGACATCGTGCTGCTCGGCGCCACCGGAACCGGCAAGTCGGCCACCTCGGCCTGGCTGATCGAGCGGTTGCAACGCCCCACCCTGATCATGGCGCCGAACAAGACCCTGGCGGCCCAGCTGGCCAACGAGCTGCGCGAGATGCTGCCCAACAATGCGGTTGAGTACTTCGTCAGCTACTACGACTACTACCAGCCCGAGGCCTACGTCCCGCAGACCGACACCTACATCGAGAAGGACTCCTCGATCAACGACGAGGTGGAGCGGCTGCGGCACTCGGCGACCATGTCGCTGCTCACCCGGCGCGACGTCATCGTCGTGGCCACCGTGTCGTGCATCTACGGCCTCGGCACCCCGCAGGCCTACGTCGACCGCTCGCTCCGGCTGCGCATCGGGCAGGAGATCGAGCGCGAGGCGATCCTGCGCCGGCTCGTCGACGTCCAGTACACCCGCAACGACCTGTCGTTCACCCGCGGCACGTTTCGGGTCCGAGGCGACACGGTCGAGATCTTCCCGGTCTACGAGGAACTCGCGATCCGTGCCGAGATGTTCGGCGACGAGATCGAGCGGCTCTACTACCTGCACCCGCTGACCGGTGAAGTGATCCGCGAGGTCGACGAGGTGTTCGTGTTCCCCGCGACCCACTACGCGGCCGGCCCAGAGCGTATGGAGCGCGCGATCCGTGGCATCGAGACCGAGCTAGCCGAGCGGCTCGCGGAGCTGGACGGGCAACAGAAGCTGCTCGAGGCGCAGCGGCTGCGCATGCGGACCAGCTACGACATCGAGATGATGCGCCAGGTCGGTTTCTGTTCGGGCATCGAGAACTACTCGCTGCACATCGACGGACGAGAGCGGGGCAGCGCGCCGAACTGCCTGCTCGACTACTTCCCGGAGGACTTCCTGCTCGTCATTGACGAGTCGCACGTGACGGTTCCGCAGACCGGTGGGATGTACGAGGGCGACATGTCGCGCAAGCGCACCCTGGTAGAGCACGGCTTCCGGCTGCCGTCCGCGATGGACAACCGTCCGCTCAAGTTCGAAGAGTTCGTCGAGCGGATCGGGCAGACCGTGTATCTGTCTGCGACGCCGGGCAACTACGAGCTCGGGCGGACCAAGGGCGAGTTCGTCGAGCAGGTCATCCGACCGACCGGGCTGGTCGACCCACAGATCGTGGTGAAGTCGACGAAGGGCCAGATCGATGACCTGGTCGCTGAGATCCGCGAGCGAGCCGAGCGCAACGAGCGGGTGCTGGTGACGACGCTGACCAAGAAGATGGCCGAGGACCTCACCGACTACCTGCTCGAGCAAGGCGTGCGGGTGCGCTACCTGCACTCGGAGGTGGACACGCTGCGCCGCGTCGAACTGCTCCGCGAATTGCGCCTGGGCGAGTTCGACGTGCTGGTGGGCATCAACCTGCTGCGCGAGGGTCTGGACCTGCCCGAGGTGTCGCTCGTGTCGATCCTGGACGCCGACAAGGAGGGGTTCCTCCGTTCGGGTACCTCGCTGATCCAGACGATCGGACGCGCGGCGCGCAACGTGTCCGGGCAGGTGCACATGTACGCCGACACGGTTACGCCGTCGATGCAAAACGCCATCGACGAGACGAATCGGCGCCGTGAGAAGCAGATCGCGTACAACGTCGAGCGCGGCATCGATCCGCAGCCGCTGCGCAAGCGGATCGCCGACATCACCGATCTGCTGGCCCGCGAGGCCGAGGACACCGACGAGCTGCTCGGCTCGACCCCCATCGGCGGTTCGGGTCGCTCGCAGTCGCGCGGCAAGTCCGCGGTGCCAGGGCGGGGCGGTCGCGGGGTGTCCGGCGGCGTGGTGGGCGTCGGCGCCCACGCCGACGGCAGGCTGGACGTGGCCGAGCTGCCGCGGGCCCAGCTGGCCGACCTGATCCAGCAGCTCAACGAGCAGATGCTCACCTCGGCCCGCGACCTGCAATTCGAGGTGGCAGCGCGGATCCGGGATGAGATCTCGGAACTGAAGAAGGAACTACGCGGCATGGACGCGGCCGGAGTCGGGCGATGACAACGAGAAGCACGCCCAGTCGTCCCGTCGAGAATCGCGCTGGACCTCAGGCCGGGCTGTTCCAGAAGGTGCCTGAGGGCAAGACCGCGAAGAACTCATTGCACTCGGCGCCACCGAGCAAGGCATGGCGGACGAGCCCGGCGGCCGGTGCGTAGTCTTGCGCGATCCGGACGGCAACGAGTTCTGCGTGCAGTGACGCGCGGCGGCGGTCCCGCGCCGGAGACGTGCTGGTGCTGGCTGGGTGGTCACTCGGTGGCACGGCTGCCGCGGGCGTGACGCTGTGCCCCGATGCGGTCGGCGGATGGCGTCCGGTGCGAACGGTGTGCCTGGCCGGGAGTTTCGTCCGCCCCGATCCGATCACCGGGGCGGTGCCGGTCGAGGCGGTACTGTCCCCGCCCGCCCGCACGCCGCCATTCGCGCTTGTCCACGCACCCCCCGAAACCGATCCGGGCGTGCTTTCGGTCGTCGAGGCAACCGTCCGGGCCATCGCCGTCGGCGAGGCGGTACCGCGTGCGTTCACGTGAACGCACCGCTTTGCGGCAACGATCGCCGTGATCATCGGCCATCGTGCAGCGACCGCCCAGCCCGGGATGCGACGATCGGCGGATGCCGGATCCTCTCGACGGCGATTCCGTTGGACGGCCTGCCGTTCGGAGTCAGAGTCGACGGGCTGGACGTAAAGCCGGACGGGCTCGTGCTACACCTCAGCGGCACGAACCTGACCTAGCCCCGCTCCTGATCCCGCGACGGCCGGGCGCCCAGGACGGCGATCGCCCTGCCCGCGAGGGCATTGCCCGACCGCAGCGAGTCGGATGGTTCGCCACCGGCGATGCGCGCGGCCAGCGCTCCGGCCGCGAAGGCGTCCCCGGCCCCGGTGCTGTCGAACACCTCGGCCGGACGCGCGATCTCGTGCAGCACCGCGTGCCCGTCCGACCACACCGCGCCGTCCGCGCCGCACTTCACGATCGCCTCGCCGCACCGCGTGGCCAGCTCGGCTGCCGCCGTTGCCGGGTCGTCGCTGCCTGTGAGGACGCCGGCCTCGTCGAGATTCGCGAACAGCAGGCAGCGCGGTAGCCAGCCGAGGAAGTCGTTCGCGCCGAACGCACGCAGCGGGGCAGCGGACGCCGCGTCCACCGACAACCTGCAGCCACGCTCGGTAGCGAGCGAGACGGCAGCGTTAGCAGCGCGGCGAGAGCCCTCGCCGAACACCGCGTACGCGGAGATGTGTAGGTGGGCCTCGTCGTCGAACATCCGGTCCGGCAGGCGAGCTTCGCCGGCGTTCGCGCCGGCGCAGGGGATCATGGTCCGCTCCCCGTCGCGCTCGACGAGGACGATGCAGGTCCCGGTGGGACGGTCTGGATCCACGCTCACCGCGAGCTCGAGGCCCGCGCGGGCAAGCTCGACCAGCGCGGCGCGGCCGAGAGCATCGTCGCCCACTCGGCCGATGAACGTGGTCGGTAGGCCAGAGGCGGCCAGCCAGGCGGCTGTGTTGGCCGCGGATCCGCCGCCCAGCAACGAGATCGGCGCGGGGGTGTCCGAGCCGATGGCCAGCCGACTGGACAGCCGTGCCACCACATCGACCATCAGATCGCCCAGGCACAGCACCCTTGTCATGAGCCACGCACGAACGCGACGGCGACCTCTGCGGCGAGGCGGGCGTTCCCGAGCACCAGCGATACGTTCGCGGCCAACGACGCACCCCCGGTCTCGCGGTGGACGAAGTCGAGCAGGTACGGCGTGACCTCCTTGCCCCGCACACCCGCGGCCGCGGCGCCCGCCAGCCCCGCGGCGAGCACCCGGTCATGGAGCGCACGGTCCAGCTCCGCGTCCCCGGCGATCGGGTTCGCGAGGACGAGGCCGTAACAGTCGGTGCCGAGCGCGACCCGAGCGCGCAGCACGGCGGCGACCTCGGTGGGGGACTCGGCGCGCCAGTCGAGCCGGAAGCCGGAATCGCGCAGGTAGAAGCCGGGGAACCGGTCGGTCCGGTAGCCGAGCACGCCGACATTGAGCGTCTCCAGCCGCTCGAGGGTCGCCCCGACATCGAGGATCGACTTCACGCCCGCGCACACGACCAGCACCGGCGTCCTTGACAGGGTGGTGAGATCGGCGGACTCGTCCCACGTGTCGGCCGCGCCGCGATGGACGCCGCCGAGCCCGCCGGTGGCGCAGACCCCGATCCCGACTCTTGCGGCCAGGTGCGCGGTGGACGCCACAGTGGTAGCCCCGGAGCCGCCGCGAGCGACGACACTCGCCAGGTCGCGGACGCTGACCTTGCGCATGTCGTCGTCGGCGGCCACTCGTTGCAGCGCGATGTCGTCCAGCCCGATGCGCGGCTGCCCGTCGACCACGGCCACCGTCGCCGGCACGGCCCCACCGGAGCGGACCGCGTCCTCGATCGCGCGCGCTATCGACAGGTTGTCCGGACGGGGCAGGCCGTGGCTGATGATCGTGCTCTCCAGCGCGACGACGGCGCGTCCGGTCGCGAGCGCCTCGGTGACCTCGGAATGAACGAGCACGCCGCCATTCTCGCGCCTACCGAATCGCGCGCACCGCTGCGGTGACGACTGTCGCGAGCGCCGCGATGAGGAACGAGAACAGCGAGGCGCTCATCCAGGTCTGCGGGGTGAAGTGCAACCAGTCCTGGACCGGCCCCCACGCGCGAACCCACCAGCTGATGTAGCCGGGGTTGATCAGCTGGTACGCGACGAAGCCCAGCGCCCACGGCACGAGCGTCTCCCACCGCGCCCGGGCGTGCTCGCCGAGATCCCAGCGGCGCCGGGAGATGACGAAGTAGTCGACGACGAGCACGCCGAGCAGCGGAACGAACACCGAACCAATAAGGATCAGAAAATTCTCGTAGTCGCTGATGTTCAAAGCGAGCGCGGCCACCGTCGCCGCCGTCCCGAGCACGAGCACCAAGGCCCGTCGGTCCCAGCGCGGGCGAAAGTTCTGCACCGACACGGCCGTCGAGTAGGTGTCGGCGAAGGACTGATCGAGTTCGCGTACTGCCAGCACCGCGAACGCGAGGGCGCCCAGCGGCACCGCGATGAATGAGCCGAAGATCTGCTCCGCGTCGCCCTTGGCCACGGTGACCAGCGCGACCAGTCCGAGCGCGTAGCAGGCGATCTGGGTGAGCGAGTAGCCGACGAACGCCCCGAGGAAGGCGTCCCTCGTCGAACGGGAGTGCCGCGAGTAGTCCGAGGCGAGCGGCACGAACGACACCGCCGCACCGACCAGGGTGTCGACGGCGATCCAGAACCCGTTCCACGATCCCGCACCCAGGTCGGGCAGCGGGTGGCGCAGCAGCTGCACGAACAGGTACACCAGCGCGACGAGGACGGCGACCGTGACGTACTTGCGCAGCACCCGGATCCAGCCGAGCGGGCGCAGCGCGAGCACCGTCGTGAGAACCCCGCCGGCGAGGACGTAGATCCAGCGTGGAACACCGCCGGCGACCTGGTGCATGGCGGTGCCGATGGTGACCAGCTCGAACGTCGTCCAGCCGAGCAACTGGACGACGTTGAGCACAGTCGGCAGGTAGGACGCCCGGGTGCCGAACAGGCCGCGCAGCAGCACCATGGACGGCGCGCCGGTGTCCGCGCCAGGGACCGCCGATGCGGCGACCATGAGGCTGCCGATCACCGTCCCGACGAGCAGCGCGACCATCGCGGCACCGAGCGACATCGGTTCGGACACGGGGACCAGCACGAAGATCGCGCCAGTGAACCCGAGCAGGCTCACACCGAGATTGCCCCAGAGCGCGAG
>JALZAI010000050.1 GCA_030948475.1 Actinomycetota bacterium | reverse complement strand
CGCGGCGTTCTGGGGTCGGCTCGCCGCTCACGCTGACTGACTCCAGGCGCGCTGCGAGCTGCCGGTCGCACGGCCCACTCGGCCTCTACGTGGCCTGCACAGTTACTTCATCCGACGGCACGCGGATCGCCTATGGCCTCTACGGCCACGGTCCGGCAGTGATCCTGGTCAACGGCGCGCTCGGTTACCGCAAGGACAAGAATCTTCACGGATCGCCACAGCCCTATCGGAGCACTGCACCGTGATCAACTACGACCGCCGCGGGCGCGGCGACAGCGGCGAGGCGGGGCCGGTCTCCGTCCAGCATGAGGTCGAGGACATCGCCGCACTGATCGGGCCCGTTGCCGGACGCGCGTCGCTATGCGGCTTCTCCTGTGGCGCGCTTGCCCTGCGGGCAGCCGGCGCGGACATCGGTGTCGAGAGGCGTGCATTAGATGACCTCCGTACCGCGGGCTTATTGACCGAAGGTCTACAGAGTACGAGACTTTTCGACCATGGGTCAAGAAGGACGAGTGGCGATCACAAGGTCATGCGACGCGAACTGCGATGCCCGGGTATGCGACGACCAGGCCAGACTCGTCATAGATCAGTTCGCACTCGAAACTGAATGCCGGGGCTGAGTAGCGGTAGCGCTCGTGATTCCCGTCGTTGTCCAGACGCGAGTAGCGCTGCTCGAGCCGCTCGACCGTGAGGTCCAGGGCGCGAACATACGCCGCCGGCGCGTCGGCCACCTGACCGACCTCGAGTCCGAGGCGGTGGGACGGGAAAGCATTCGTGAGCGCGGAAGATTCGAGATCCACGTCGAGGCACCCGTCGAGGTGCGGTGCAGCTGAGCCGTCGATCCACCATCGCCCGGCCTCATCCGTTTCCAGCCTCAGCTCGCCCCGGCCGGCCGCGGACTGTCCAGAGACCACCGCGCTCCGGGTCAACCACCCGGCGCTGACGGTGATCGCGTAATCGACGATCCACGCTTCGCTTTGCTCCACCGCTGTCGTGCCGCCGACCAGGCAGTAGCCGTCATCGTCGGAGCGAACGAACACAACCTCGAAGCCCTCGCGAGCATCGACGTGCCGCCAGGCTGCCCTGGGCGGTGGCTCGGGAGAGGACATGTGCTCCGCGAGCCAAGGGGACGGCGCGTTTGATCTCGGCGACGACGATGATTACGCAGCCGTGCTCGATCGGCTGTGGTGGCGGGCTGCGGAGCGACGTCGCCGGAGGCGAGCGATAGCGGGCACCGCGCCCACCGCGACGATGGGGTCCCGTCAGTTGCATCACTCAGTCGACCTGTCGGTACCTGGCGCTCGTCGCGTGCCGCGGTCGTGGGCAGTGCCTGTCGCGGTCACGGGCGCGAACGGGCCCGGCATCTATTCGTGCCAGGACAGCGGCGGCTCCAGTTCGGGGACGGGGTGGCTCAACACGTCAGCGCTCGGGACCGGTCAGACCTACACGGTTACCGCGACGAATGGCAATGGGGACATGGCAGCGTCCAGCATCACCTACACCGTGGCCGCCGCGCCGTCGGCGTCGATCACGACGCCGCCACTCGGGTCCGGGGCCGATCTCGAGTCGGATCTTTCGACGCTCGGCACCCGGGTCTGTTACGTTTCCAGCGCCTAATCTCCGGAATGCCTACCCCGGAGAGCGGGGAAACCGAATCCCCTTGGGGCTAATCACGCGGTGATCCGTGTGAGGCGGCGTTCGCGTCGCCAGCCCGTCAGCTAACCCCGCAGGCCCACGGCGCCCAAATTCAAGTCGCGCCGCGCACGCCTCTCGTGTCAGCTTTCCGCAGCTCTCCCAACTCGAATCCGAACAATTCGGCCGGACGTCCGGGGTCGGAGTCGATCGCGATCCGTGTTCTGCGCGCGTCAGTGGCCGCGCCCCGTCGCCTGCTCGTTCTCGCCGCGGCGCTACTCGTACTCCTTGCCACTAGCTCCGTGGCGCTGGCGGCCAGCGGCGGCGCGGGCCTGGTCGCCGCGGGCAAGCCGCGCGGAATCGTCGTGCGGACCCGAGGCAGCGCGGTATTCAGCCGCACGCTGCACGTCGGCGAGCGCGGGGTCGACGTCAAGACCCTGCAAGGGTGGCTCGGCGAGGTGGGCTTCTCGGTCCCGGCAACGGGCTTCTTCGGCCCGATGACCCGGCACGCAGTAGCCTCGTTTCAGAGCGCCCGTGCGCTGCGGCCGGCGACCGGAACCGTCGGGCACCGAACGGCCTCGGCGCTGCTGAGTGCGGTCAGCCAGGCGGCGAAGGGCGCCGGGCCCACCACGCCGCCGGCGCCCGGTACCGGGGCGAGCACCGGCACCGGCGTACTGCTCTTCCCGCTCAAGCCGGTCTCCCGAGTGCTGGCGCCGTCGCAATGGACGCTCGACCAGGGCATCGACATCGGCACGGTCGGCAATGCCTGCGGTCCCAAGGTGACCGAGATCGCGGTGGCCGACGGGACGATTGTCCAGGAGGGCATCTCCGGCTTCGGGCCTGCTGCC
>JALZAI010000384.1 GCA_030948475.1 Actinomycetota bacterium | reverse complement strand
GTCCAGCGCAGCGGCGATGTCGCTGTCCGGCTCGCAGGCGCTCAACGCGAGATGCCGGGCACGCTCCTCCGAATCGACCGACACGGTTGCGATCGCACGGTGAATCGCGCGACGCTCCACAGCGGTCGCGCGGTCGTAGACGACGGCGGCGAGCAACGGATGGTTGAACCGAACGGCGCCGCCACGCGAGTCCAAGATCCCTGCCCGCTCGGCGGCTTCGAGGTCCCCGTCGGTACTCGCGCCGACCACGGCGCGCAGCTGCGGCACGATCGTCGGTCCCATCGCAGCGGCGACGAGAAGCAGGTGCCTGGTCCGCACGGTCAAGCGCGCCAGCCGTGCCCCGAGGAGGTCTCCGAGCCGCTCCGGTACCGGCAGGTGGCGGACTTCGTTCGCCTCCGGTTCGCGCTCGGTGAGCGCGCGCGCCAGCTCGAGCGCGAACAGCGGGTTACCGCCCGACGTTTCGTGAACCCGGACCAGCAGCGGACGCGGGAGAGCGACGCCGAGCCTGGCGCGGATTAACTGGTAGATGGCGCCGAGCGACAGGGGCGGCACCCGCAACCGCTGCGTCCCCGGGTGATCAAGTAACCAGTACGGAGCCGACCCGGAGCGTTGGGTGACGACCACGACGACCGGTTCGCCATCGAGCCGACGCAGCGCAAACCTCAGTGCCCGGCTCGTCGGGGCGTCCAGCCAGTGAAGATCATCTATCGCCAGCGCCACCGGACCTTCCTGTGCAACGGCACTCAGAACGCCACACACCGCGACGGCGACCGCGCCTGGCTCGATAGCCACGTCGGCGGAGCGGCGCAGCAGAGCGGTGTCGAGTGCATCGCGCTGCGGCCTCGGCAATTGCGCGACGGCGGCCGCGTCTGCGACTGGACCCAGCAGGTCGAGCAGCCCTGCGAACGCGATACCGGTCTCGGCCTCGGCCGGCCGGCACGTCAGCACCCGGTAGGAACGCAGCTGGGCCGCCTCTACTGCCTCCTGCCAGAGCGTGGTCTTGCCGGCTCCGGCCTCGCCTTCGATCACGACCGAGCCGAGGCCGGATCTTGGTGCGCCGAGGAACGCGTTGATCGACGCGATCTCCAAATCGCGACCAACCGTGCTCGCTAAGATGGCCATAGCCCTTGATTGTGGGCCCCATGCGCTAGGTGGTCCAGCGATACCCGCCCCGTCGCGGACTGCTCAGTTTTCGCCCGTCGTCGACAGGGGTTGTGCCCGATCACGGGCTCCTTCAGTGAGCCAGTTGTGGCGGACTCGCCACCTGGGCAAGCGCTCGTGACGCGCGTGACCGAACCATCCGAAACAGAATATGGGGCCAGCATCAAGCGGCTCTTTCCGCCATCGCTCGTGCCCCTCATCATCGACGAACGACTCGGAATTGACATCGACGCGCTCTCGGCGCGCGCGGCCAAGCTCGCACACTAGCCCTGACGCTTGAATCAGGGCGTGCAGGCGAGTATGCCAAGAGTGTCTCGCCGGTAAGGGACCGTGAGCTGCTGAGATTCCATAATGAGCAAACGATTGCCCTTTGAAGTGGCGGCTTCCTGTACCCGCTCGGCGACTGCATGATCCGGGTCGTGTACGAGTCGATGCTAATCGCTGATAGCGGGGAGTGCCCCTGACGGGACCCCGTTGAGTGGTCCACTCGCTATGAGAGTGCTGGTTGGTGTTGGGTGGTCCACCTTCGGGCGTACTCAGCGGGGGTGGGCCCGTGAAGTGCCGAGTGTGGTTTACAAGACTTGTACTCAGCCGATATCAAACGGTTCTGCGATCGTGCCAGGAGACGCTCCAGCACAGGCATCGCGTTAGAGACCCGGGGTACGCATTGTGACCTGGAGCCCACCTCGACCGCGGCGAATCGTCTGGCGGCCGGCCACGGTCAGCCCACAGACTCTTGGTGGCGCGACATAAGTTGATCCTCGTCGGGCAACACGGCGCAACGAGAGGTTCATCGATGGCCGATTCTAGCCATCGTACCAACGTTGAGTCCCTTACGTAGTTGGCGTTTCACTAGTCTTCGATGACCCTCAATCACCCTGTTCCCGCCCTACGGAGGCGGAGCGACGCAGTATGGCCGAGCCGCATCGTCACCTATCAGCGATCAAGCACTCGCGCGGCCGCGGCGCTGACGACCTGGCGGCCGAAGTAGACGTCGAGCGTCATCGACGGGTTGGCGTGGCCGAGCTGATCGGCGACCTGACGTGCGGTGAATCCGGCTTCGTCCAATCGCGTCGCCACCGTCTTGCGGAACACGTGGGAGGTCACCCACGACCAGGTGCCCTGGTCGCACCGGAGTCGTTGACCGCGCGCGCCGGTCTTGAAGGAGCCGTCGTCCTGGAGCTGAAATCCGGTGCCGGCGCACACCTCACAATCGAATGAGTCGAGCAGCTGACGCAGGTCGCCGGAGGCGGCGGAGGGGTCGCGCAGCGTCGCCGCGAGCGGCCCGGTGAACACGACGCCGTCCACCGAACGTGGCTTCCTGCCGCGGACCATCTGCACCGCGAAGTCGGGCACAGCGACAACCCGCCAGCCGGCTGCGGTCTTCGGTCGCGGCTGCACGATCAGCCCCTCCTTCGGCACCCGGACGACGGTCGCGTTGACCTCCCAGGTCTTTGCGTCGAGGTCGAGGAGGGGCTTGCCGTCGGCGTTGACGCCGTAACGCAGTGCGAGGGCCTCGCCGATGCGACAACCCGTGGCAAGCATCCAGTCAACGAGGTCGGGCATGTCGAGTGCGACGGCGCGTTCGTTCGTTCGTAACCACTCCGTCAGCGTCGTCGTCTCGTCGCGCGTCAGCGCTCGCGGCGACTTCTTGCCGACACTGATCCGCGCGGAGGAGTCGCGGACCGGGTTGACCGCAACCGCGCCGTCCTCGATCGCCATGCCGAACATCCCGGACAGGCACGCCTTGGCCGACTTTGCCGCACTCGGACCGTGGCGCTCGGCGATCGCCCGTAGCGCCCGGCTGACAACTCCGGCCGTCACCTCGCGCAAGCGAAGCTCACCCAGCGCCGGCACGACCTGGCTGCGGATCACCGAGCGGTAGGTCCGCTCGGTGCCGGTCGACCAACCGTGCGGCGCTTCGAGCCAAAGCTGGGCGAGGTCCGCGACCCGGATGGAGGCAGTGACGGCAGCCGCTCCCCCGGGTGTGTGCCGATTGGCCAGCTCGATCTTCAGCGCTCGTTCGGCCGCCGCCCGTGACGGGGCGTGCTTGGCGACGAGGCGGACCCGGCCGTCGAAGTCGCGGAACTTCGCACGTGCCTGGATCTGGCCGTTGGACATCGGAACGAAAAAGACCTTGCCGGCAGTCCCGAGCGGCAGCGGCGGACGGCCCACGAGATCCCTCCCCGGTCATCTGTATTGGATGACTAAAGGATGACCTCTCAGCCGTCAAAATCCTAGAGTCCCGCGTGCTTGCTCCCCCGACTGGACTTGAACCAGTAACCCTTCGATTAACAGTCGAATGCTCTGCCAATTGAGCTACGGGGGACGGCGCGCCGCAGCGCGACCGGCCCAGACTACAACACGGCAGGCGTGACGG
>JALZAI010000373.1 GCA_030948475.1 Actinomycetota bacterium | reverse complement strand
GCTCAGCGCCACCGGCTCGACGCGCATGGGCCGCGCCATTGCCCCGCGCGTCGCCGGCCGGTTCGGCCGCCTGCTGCTCGAACTGGGCGGCAACAACGCCGCGATCGTCGCGCCGTCCGCGGATCTGGACCTGACCGTGCGCGGCATCGTCTTCGCGGCGGCGGGCACCGCCGGGCAGCGCTGCACGTCGCTGCGTCGGGTCATCGCCCATTCCTCGATCGCGGACGAGCTGGTGGCCCGGCTCAAGGCCGCGTACCAGACACTGCCGATCGGCTCACCCCTTGACGAGGGCACTCTGGTCGGCCCGCTCGTCGACGGTGCTGCGTACGACGGGTACGTAGCCGCACTGGACAAGGCCACAGCCAATGGGGGCGAGCTGATCGCCGGGGGCGAGCGCGTCCTCGCCGACGAGGCGGCCGACGCGTATTACGTGCAGCCGGCGCTCGTCCGGATGCCCACCCAGAGCGAGATCGTCCGGGCGGAGACCTTCGCCCCGATCCTGTTTGTGATGACCTATGGGACTTCCGATTCGCACGCGTCATCTGAGGCAGATGATTTCGACGAGGCGCTGGCGATGCACAACGAGGTGCCGCAGGGGCTGTCCTCGTCGATCTTCACCCTGGACGTGCGCGAGGCCGAGCGGTTCACCAGCGCGGACGGCTCGGACTGCGGCATCGCCAACGTCAACATCGGTCCCTCCGGCGCGGAGATCGGCGGCGCGTTCGGCGGCGAGAAGGAGACCGGCGGCGGCCGCGAGTCCGGATCGGACGCCTGGAAGGCGTACATGCGGCGAGTCACCAACACGGTGAACTACTCCACGGAACTGCCGCTTGCGCAGGGAGTTCAGTTCGGCTGAGCGGCCCCGAACCTGAGAAGTCGGACCTGAGAGGACCGCAGCGCGGATGTGGGGTCCGCGTCGAGCTTTGCTCTACTGGACTTACGCCGCCGAACTCCGGTACGGCGTACCTCGGCCGATCAGGAGACAGTGACGATGACGCGTGGGTGGCGGCGCTTTCGCAGCCGCACCCTGCTCGCTGGGCTCGCCGGAATACTCGTCGCCGGGGCCGTCGTCGCAGCGGTCGCGAACTCCGGCACCGGCGCCGTGCCCGGTCCCGGGCCGGACGTCGGGGCATCGCTGACGTCGCCCCTCGGCGGGGTCGGCGCCAAGCGACCGAACATCGTCTTCGTACTGACCGACGATCTATCCAGCAACCTCGTCCGGTACATGCCGCACGTCCAGGCGCTCGAACAGTCCGGGATGACCTTCACCAACTACACGGTGGACGACTCGCTGTGCTGCCCGTCGCGCTCGTCGATCCTGACCGGCCGCTTCCCGCATAACACCGGGGTCTTCACCAACACCGGACAGGACGGTGGTTTCCACATCTTCCACCGCCGCGGTGAGGAGCTGCAGACCTTCGGCACCGCCCTGCACCAGGCCGGGTATCGCACCGCGCTGCTGGGCAAGTATCTCAATGGCTACCCGGTGGCCGGCACGGTGCGGCCGGTCGGCGCCGCGCACTACGGCAGCATCGGCAACTGGGTTCCGCCAGGCTGGGACCGGTGGGCGGTGGGTGGCTGGGGCTACGCCGGCTTCGACTACCGTCTCAATGTCGATCACCAGGTACGCCGCTACGGGCACGGCGCAAACGACTACATGACCAGCGTCCTGCAGGGCATCGGCCAGGACTTCGTCACCAGCTCGGCCCGCGCGCAGCGCCCCTTCTTCCTCGAGTTGGCCACGTTCAGCCCGCACTACCCCTACACGCCCGCGATCCAGGACGAGCAGAGCTTCGCCGGCCTTAGGGTGCCGCGGGTACCGTCCTACGGAGTCCATCCCGACCACGCCCCGCCGTGGCTCGCCACGGTGTCGCAACTGTCCAAGCGCAAGGTCCACATTCTGGACCGGGACTTCCGTCGACGGGTGCAGGCAGTGCAGTCGATTGACCGGGCGATCGACGCGCTTCGCCGGACGCTGGCCAAGACCGGGCAGCTGCGCAACACCGTGTTCATCTTCAGTTCGGACAACGGCTACCACATGGGCGAACACGGCATGGGTGCCGGAAAGCTCACCGCATTCGACACCGACGTCAACGTACCGCTGGTCGTCGCGGGACCCGGCATTCCCGCAGGCAGCGTCAACCGGGACCTGGTGCAGAACGTCGACCTGGCGCCCACCTTCGAGAACATCGCGGGCGCCCCGGTTCCCGCACAGCTCGACGGGCGCAGCATCGTGGCGCTGCTGCGCGGCGATCCGCACGTGGCCTGGCGTAGCACGGCGCTGATCGAGCACCACGGGCTGGACTTCGACCCGCACGATCCAGACGTGCAGACGCGCATCTCCGGCAATCCGCCGTCCTACGCGGCGATCCGTACGGCGAGGTTCACCTACGTCCGCTACGTCGACGGCGAGCACGAGTACTACGACCGGACGGTGGACCCGAACCAGCTCGACAACATTTACCTCCGGCTGTCGCCACGTCGCGTCGCGGCTCTCAACGCGCAGCTCGACGCGTTGCGAGCGTGCCGAGGTACGCAGTGCTGGTCGGCGGGACGATCGGTCACGACCGGCTGAGCGCCCGGTCAGCTACCGAGCTTGCGGAAGTCCCAACTGGCGATTTTGTTCGGGCTAACCCGCAGCCAACCATGCCTGCCATCAAGGTCCATGTGGTCGTAGCCCTGGTACTTGCGCGCGAACGCCCGTTCCGGCTCGGCGAGCTCGTCGCTCGGCTCGCCGGTCCGCGGCACCTCACCGACGACCCGGGCCGTGCCCGAAATCTCGACGCCGCGCAGTTGACCGTAGTCGTGCCCGTCATCGACGACGGCACCCACTCGCGGGTCGCGTGTCAGGTCCGTCCAACGTTGGCTACGCACGATCGAGTAAAGCCAGAGGCAGCCGTCTAGCCAGGCGAACCACAACGGCGCGACGTGTGGGCCGTCCGGGCCAACGGTCGCGACCCGGCAGGTTCGGGCAGCACGCAGGTAGTCATCCAACTCCGGCGTGCTCATCGCAATCTTTCGGCTGCGGCGCTGGGCCCGAATCCGCTCTGGCACCGGGGCGGGTCAGTGCTTGAACGCGTCCTTGACCTTCTCGCCGGCGTCCTTGATGTCGGCCTTGGACTGGTCGTTCTTGCCCTCGGCCTCGACCTCCCGGTCGCCGGTAGCGCGGCCTAAGCCTTCCTTGGCCTTGCCGCCGGTGTCTTCGATCTTGTTCTTGACCTTGTCGGTGCCACTCATCGGTTCACGCCCCTTTGCCTTGGGATTCTCGGATGTGTTGAGCCTACCCGCGGGTAACTCTGCCGAAACGGATCACGCGCCCGTCCTGGCCGCGGCGAGCGCGATCCGCTCGTCCGGAGCGACGGCCGCGACGCGGAAGAATCCGGCGGAGCGGGCCCCGTAGAACTCACCCGGCGAGACGACCACGCCCACCCGCTTCGCCAGGTCACGGGCTGCGGCCCAGGCGTCCCCGTCCGGCGCCGGAACCCACAGGTAGAACGCACCGTCGGGCAGTTCGACGCGATAGCCGAGCCTGCGCAGCAGGTCAGCGAGCCGGGTCAGACGTGCCAGGTAGCGCTTGCGTTGTGCCTCGACGTGCGCGT
>JALZAI010000355.1 GCA_030948475.1 Actinomycetota bacterium | reverse complement strand
CAGCGCACGGTGCCCTGCTGGGGTGGCAGCAGGCCGGCGAGGACGAGCAGCAACGTGGTCTTGCCGCTACCCGATCGCCCGGTCACAGCGAGTTCCGCACCGACGTCCACGGAAATGTTGGTGTCGGTCAGGACCGGCGTGGCACCGTAGCCGATGTGCAGGCCGGTGGCGGTGACCACCGGCGCTGCCGATGCCGCGGCGGCGCGCCCGGTGATCAACGCAGCTTCCCGTCGGTCATCTCCAGAACGCGATCGGCAGCGGCGGCCACCGTACCGGCGTGCGTGACCAGGACGGTAGCGCCGCGGGAGGGGCGCACCTGGCGCAGCAAGGCCAGGATGTCGCCTTCCTCGTCCCGGCTGACCTCCGCGGTCGGCTCGTCCGCGAGCAGGACCAGGGGGTCGCCTGCGAGGGCCACAGCGAGATTCGCTCGCGCCGTCTCCCCGCCGGACAGCGTCGACGGTCTAGCCTGCGCCCGGTTGCCGATGCCCAACGCGGACAGCAGCGTCTCCGCCCCGCCGCTCAGCCCGGCCGGTGACGTACCTGGTACGCGGCCCTGCCGTGGGCGGAAGGAAGCCGCGAGCTTCACATTGGCGAGCACACTCAGGTGCTCGACCAACCCGCTCGCCTGAGTCAGCACTCCGATGCACCGCCCGCGGAAGGCGGCCTGCTGGGCAGGGCCACGGTGACTGAACCGCTGCCCGCCGATCCAGACACTGCCCCCGTCGGGTTGGTCTAGTCCGGCGAGCAGGTTCAACAGCGTCGACTTGCCCGACCCGGACGGCCCGACTACGGCGACCATCTCCCCCGGGCCCACGACCAGTGAGACGTCGCGAAGCGCCGGGATCTCCTCGTCTCCGCGGCGAAAGAACCGATGCAGACCGCGCGCCTCCAGGACCGCGTCGCGGCTGGGCGTCGTCAGCGTCCCGATCACGAGATCCGCAGGCTCTGTGAGATCTTGGTGTACGGATCCACGTTGTCCGAGCCCACCGCCCCGAACAGGTCAAGGATTACTTCGCGCCCGCCGCGGTAGATCTCGTATCGCTGCACCTCGTCCCGGAAGACCTTGCCGGTCACCTGGTCGGGCGCCGAATTGCGGCGGAACACGATCAGCACCCCGGTGCCGGCGGGTAGCGAGACCGGTTTCACGCTGCGAAGTTCGAAAGCCGGCTGGGTTGCCTGGAGCGCGCCGAGGTCCGCCTTGGCGCTCGCAACGGTGGGCGGAGCACTCGCGGCCCGGCTCGCGGCATTGATGCCGTTGAGCTTGTCGGTAAAGGTCACCGTCGTGCCTTGCACGACGCTGGCCCAGCCTTCCGGGTGCATGAACGTGTATCGACCCGCAGCGTTGCGGTAGGCGATGTAGGCGATGTTGTCGGGGATATCCCCCGGCGGGTTCTTCTCCACCGGAGCGGGGCGCTGCTTGGGCGATGCGCCGGCCGAGGAAGCCCCCGTGGGGGGCGCCGTGCTGCCCGGCCCAGGCGAGCCGGGGCTGTGCGCAGCCGCCGGCGCGGCCTTGGTGCTGCAAGCCGTAGCGACAAGGAGGCCGAGCGAAACGACGAGGGTCGATGCTGCTCTGTCCATTCCAGCAACGTTAGAAAGTCATCGGTTAGCAGGAGCGCCGACAACGGTTAGCGCGACGCTTACCTTCGAAGCAGCATGCTCGCGGCAGGCTCCTCCAACGAAAACGCATCGGCGGCCAACGATGACTCCCAGCCCGACGCCCACGACCGACCCGATCGCGGCGCCCGCACGCTCGCTGCGCCGGCGCATCGACACCGGGATCATCGGTGTCGCCACCCTGGCCGTACTCCTGTTCGCCCTGCCGCTGGCGGTGGCGGTCGACCGACTCGATCGCGGCCAGGAACTCGCCGAACTCCAACGCGACGCGACCCGCACCGCAGCGCTGGTACCCGACAATCGGGTGGGATCCGGCCCGACGGCGGTGGTGCCGGGTGCACCCGGCGGGGACATCCTGGTCGGGGTATACACGCCGGGCGGCAACCTCTCGTCCGGTCGTGGAGCGAAGCGGTCACGGATCGCCGGCGCGGCCCACGACGGCCGCGTTCATCAGGGCAGCGAGCAGGGCCAACTCGCCGTAGCAGTGCCCGTTGCCTCGGACCGCAACGTCGCTGCCGTTGTCCGGGCAGCCGTCCCGGACTCTGTTGTCACCTCACGCACGCGCCGCAGCTGGGCCGCGATGGCCGCACTGGGTCTCCTCGTTCTCGCCGTTGCGGCACTGCTCGCCCGCCGGCAGTCCCGCCGGATCGCCGGGCCGCTCGAGCGGCTCACTGCCGCCGCTCGCGAGCTCGGCGATGGCAATTTCGTCATTGTCCCGGAGCGCTCCGGAATCCGTGAGGCAGACGACGCCGGCGCCGCGCTACGTGACACCGCTGCTCGACTGGGGCAGCTGCTCGACC
>JALZAI010000332.1 GCA_030948475.1 Actinomycetota bacterium | reverse complement strand
ACGGCCCAGCCGGCGCGCCGCGTTCTGGTCGGCGTGGATGCCCGGATCGGACAGTGCCTTCTCGACGTCCGCGTACTCGGCCACCAGTTCGGCCAGCCGCCCCGTTGCCTCGCTCATCACTGCTCCTTCGCTCGTCCGGCCAGACAGCAACGGCGCCCGCCGTCCATCCCTGGTGCGGGACGGACGGCGGGCGCCGTCGGGGAGCTAGGAGTTGCGGACGCGCTTACCGAAGCGCTTCTCGAACTTGTCGACGCGACCACCGACGTCCATGATCTTCTGCTTGCCCGTGTAGAACGGGTGGCAGGCCGAGCAGACGTCGGCGTGCAGGACGCCGGACTTGGCGGTGCTGTGGGTGGTGAACGTGTTGCCGCAGGAACAGGTGACCTGCGTGGTCACGGACTCGGGGTGGATGCCGTTCTTCACTGCTGGATCCCTTCGACCGCTGCGACGCTTGCGCGCCGCGCGATGACTTGTGGCCGCCGGGTCGTCCGCTGAAGTCGACGGGACGTGAACCGGAGCCGGGTTCGGTGTAGCACTTCCAGTCTGACAGCCGATCTCCGACTAACCAAACTATGTTGTCAACGCGGCTCCAGGTGCCGCTATTCCGGCGCGTTCGGCGGCGCAGTGCCCAGATGCGAACCAGTCTCGGATGAAGGAGCGGAAAGCGCACGTTGCGAACGTATTGCCAGTGCGTACCGATCCGCCGTACCGTCCGAAACAGCAGTCGCACCGCGGCGCTTCGCGCATGACTGCGACTGGTCGAGCTGAGGAGACTGCGCAGTGCGTTCTCAGGACACTCGAAGTGATACCCACCCGACTCGGTTACGTGCCCGTCCCCGGCTGCGACACCGCGCCGCTGCCGTCGCGGTGGCGCTGCTGGGCGCCGCCGGGCTCAGCGCGTGCGGCAGCAGCGGCGGGGGCAAGGTGACGTTGAACTTCTACAGCTTCCCGGACAACTCCGGCGCGGTTCAGCAGGCCGTCGACAGCTGTGGCACGAGCCGGTACACGATCCAGTACAACAAGCTCCCGAACGCCGCCGACGGCCAGCGCCAGCAACTGGTCCGTCGCCTCGCCGCGCAGGACAGCGCGCTGGACATCCTCGGCCTGGACGTCACCTGGGAGGCCGAGTTCGCCGAGGCCGGGTGGATCCTGCCTTGGACGGGCGCGAACGAGCAGCAGGCCACCGCCGGAACGCTTAAGGCCCCGCTCGAGACCGCCAGGTGGAAGGGCAAGCTGTATGCCGTTCCCTACAACAGCAACACCCAGCTGCTCTGGTACCGCTCCGACCTCGTTCCCACCCCGCCGAAAACGTGGGACGAGATGATCAATGATGCGATCAAGCTGGCCAAGCAGGGCAAACCGCATCTGATCGAGATCCAGGGCGCGCAGTACGAAGGCGTAGTGGTCTGGTTCAACAC
Organism: Actinomycetota bacterium; assembly: GCA_030948475.1. Lineage (GTDB taxonomy): Bacteria > Actinomycetota > Actinomycetes > Mycobacteriales > Jatrophihabitantaceae > JALZAI01. Next base: position 1,079 of record JALZAI010000332.1, on the reverse strand, counting down.
TCTGGTCGCGAGCGCCGGAGGCAGCATCCTCAATGCCAGCGCGTCCGGCCCCTCGCTGGGCAAGCCAGCCGTCAAGGCGCTGACGGTCATGAAGAAGCTCGCCAGCTCGGCGGCCGCCGACCCGTCGCTGTCGGTGCAGATGGAGGACCAGAACCGGCTGGCCATGGAGGACGGGCGCGCGGCGTTCCAGCTCAACTACCCGTTCGTGTACCCGTCGATGAAGGCCGACAAGCCCAAGCTGTTCAAGGTCTTCAAGTACACCCAGTACCCGCGCGTCGACGCGAACACGCCGAGCCACGTCACGATCGGCGGCATCGACCTCGCCATCAGCAAGTACTCGTCCCACCCGGACCTGGCCTTCAAGGCGGCGCTGTGCCTACGTAATCGAAAGAATCAGTTGATCGCCGCGACCAAGGGCGGTCTGCCGCCGACCATCGAGAGCCTCTACAGCGACCCGGCGCTGGCCAAGAGCTACCCGTTCCACGCCGAGATCCTGGCCGCCCTGAAGAACGCCAGCGTGCGACCCAAGACCCCCGCGTACCAGAACGTGTCAATCGTGATCTCGCATGCGGTGTCGCCACCGGGCGCAATCAATCCGTCGAGCACCGAGAGCACGATCGCCAGCCAGATCAAGGACGCACTCGCCTCGAAGGGGTTGATCCCATGACCGTCGACCTCGACAAGGACGCTGCCGCCGGCGCGACGTCGACAGCACCTGCCAAGGCCAAGCGGGCGCCGGTGTCCGAAGGCGCGCGCGCCGAGCGGCGACTGGGGTGGCTGCTGTGCGCCCCAGCGGTCATCGTGATGATCGCGGTGACCGCCTACCCGATCGCCTATGCCGTGTACCTGTCGTTGGAGCGCTACGACCTGCGCTTTCCCAAGCAGGCGAAGTTCGTCGGACTGAGCAACTACGGGGCGGTGCTGTCCTCGCCCTACTGGTGGCACGCGCTCTATGTGACGATGATCATCACTGTGGTCTCCGTCGTTGTCGAGCTGATCCTCGGTATGCTGCTCGCATTGCTGATGCATCGGACTCTTTTCGGACGGGGCACGGTGCGCACGGCCATCCTGGTGCCCTA
>JALZAI010000318.1 GCA_030948475.1 Actinomycetota bacterium | reverse complement strand
GGCGTCCGGCCTGCGCCGCGACGAGGCGAGCAGCCGTGAGGACATCACGGTCGTCGAATGGGACGCGCGCCGCGCGATGGTCAAGCTCAACCCGATCGCGGCCTGGACGCAGGACGATGTCGACGCCTACATCGCCGACAACCGCGTCCTGGTGAACCCGCTCGTCCACGAAGGCTACGGCTCGATCGGCTGCGGGCCGTGCACCCGACGCGTCAAGCCGGGTGAGAACCCGCGTGCCGGACGCTGGGCGGGTGCGTCCAAGACCGAATGCGGCATCCACGACTGACTCACCACCCGCGTAGTACGCCGTCAAGCTCCGGATGCGGCACCATCAACGCGTGGCCTCCGCGCAAATCTCGCCGACCGCGGCACCGCGGGTGGTGCAGTGGACGACCGAGCAGTTCGCCGCGCGGGTCGACGAGGCGATGGCCATCTACGTCGACGCAATGGGCTACCCGGCACATGCCGGCGACCAACGCGCCCTCACCGCGCGCCGGCACGTCCATAACGACGGATTCCTGTGTCGCGCCGCCGTCGCCGAGGATGCGACGCTGGTCGGGTTCGGCTACGGCTACCGGACGTCCCCCGGGCAGTGGTGGCACGATCTTGTGCACAAGGCGCTGACGCCGGATCTTGCCGGCCAGTGGCTGGGGGACGCATTCGAATTGTCCGAGCTGCACGTGCTGCCGACCTACCAGGGACGAGGGCTGGGACGCACCCTGCTGACCGGGCTCGCCGACGTCGTCCCGAATGCGGCGATGCTGCTCTCGACGCCGGACAGCAATACCCGCGCGTTCCGGCTGTACCGTCAGCTCGGCTTTGTCGACCTGCGCCGACACTACCTGTTTCCCGGCGACAGCCGACCGTTCGCGGTGCTCGGCGCGCACCTGCCGCTCGCCGGCCGGTGATGCTGGACAGCCGCCCGCGCACCGCGATCGGCCTGCCTGTCGCGATGGCCGCGAGCGCTGTCCTGGCGCAGGTGAGCTACCCCCTCGTGCGCGGCACGGCCCGCAACGATCTCGCGATCGCGATCGTCCTGCTCTACGCGGCCGCTGCGTTCGTGCACGCGGCGTTCAGCCGCGGCCGGTGCGCCGTGCTGGTCCTGCTCGGCTCGACGGTCGGGTTCGGCTTCGCCGTCGAGGTGCTCGGTGTGCATACCGGGATCCCGTTCGGGCGCTACGCCTACGGGTCGTCGCTCGGCCCGACACTGCTCGGCGTGCCCCTCGTGATCGCGTTCGCGTGGACGATGCTCGCCTGGCCCGCCGCGTTGGTGGCCCGGCGTCTCGTGTCCTCGCTCGGCGCGCGGGTCCTGCTCGGCGGTTGGGCGCTGGCGACGTGGGACCTGTTCCTCGATCCGCAGATGGTGGCGGCCGGGCACTGGCGCTGGCTCGACCCGACACCGCACCTGCCCGACGTGCCGGACGTGCCGCTCACCAACTACCTCGGGTGGTTGGCCGTCGCGCTGGTCATGTCCTACCTACTGCAGCGCGCGCTTGCCGCACGGCCCCACGGCGACGATCGCGTGGCGTACGGGCTCTACCTCTGGACCTGGGCTTCGTCGGCGCTGGCACTCGCCGCGTTCCTTGGCCTGCCGGGAGCCGCGCTGTGGGGCGCACTCGCGATGGGGACGGTAGCGGTCCCGCTGGCGTGCTCGCTGCGGACGTGACCGTCGTGCGGGCCGGTGCGCTGCTTGCCGTCGCCGGTGCGGTGCACAGCGCCGTGAATGCCCGGCTACTGCGGCGTCCGGTGCTCGGCGCGCAGGGCCGAGCACGGGTGTCGGTGCTGATACCGGCGCGGGACGAGGCTGCCCGGATCGCGACCTGTGTGGCGGCGGCGCGCGTACAGGATGTGGCTGAGCTGCTCGTCCTGGACGACGAGTCCGGTGACGACACCGGCGAACTGGCGAGTGCCGCCGGAGCACGCGTGCTCCACGGCACGGCCCTGCCGGAAGGCTGGCTCGGCAAGACGCACGCGTGCGCACAACTCGCCGCTGCCGCCGATCGAGGCAACGACGTCCTGGTGTTCCTCGACGCGGACGTTCTTCTTGCGCCCGGCGCCGTCGCCGCGGCGGTCGCGCTGCTGGAAAGCAGCGGCCTCGCGCTCGTCTCGCCGCACCCGCGCCAGGTAGCTGTCACGCCGGCCGAACGCCTCGTCCAGCCGCTGCTGCAGTGGTCGATCCTGACCTTCCTGCCGCTTCGGCTGGCCGAGCGCTCGGCGCGTCCGTCGCTTGCGGCGGCGAACGGGCAGTTTCTCGTCGTGCAGCGCGCCGCGTACGAGCGGGCCGGCGGGCACGGTGCAGTCCGCGGCGCGGTGCTCGACGACCTCGCGCTGCTGCGGGCGATACAGCTGTCCGGAGGACGCGGCGGCATCATCGACGGAAGCCGGCTGGCCAGTTGCCGGATGTATATCGGCTGGGCGCAGCTGCGCGACGGGTACGGCAAGTCGCTGTGGGCGGCATTCGGGTGGCCGGGCGGTGCGGTTGCGGTGCTGGCGCTGCTCGGTGTCGCCTATCTCGTGCCGCCGCTCGCTGCGTTGCGCGGGTCACGGGCCGGGCTGCTCGGAACCGCGGCAGCCGTCGCCGGACGGGTGATCACCGCCCGGACCACGGGTGGCCGGGCCTGGCCCGATCCGCTGGCCCATCCCGCGTCCGTCGCGGTGTTCGGCTACCTGACGGTTCGCTCGAACGTCCAGCATCGCCGCGGCGCCCTGCAGTGGAAGGGCCGCCCGCTGCCGTCCTCGCGCGCCCGTTTGGCCCGGTAGCGGCGCGACACGCGGCGAAAGGCGCCGCTACAGGGCCAGGACCAGCTGGAGCAGGCCGACGACGGCAAGCCCCGCCCACACCGCGGCACACACGGTCGGCGGCCAGGTCGCCGACGACAGGCCGGCGGAGGCGCAGCCCAGTGCCGCGCACACCACCCGGGTGGGCCGCTCCGCGACGGTGATCCGCGACAGCAGCGCGCCGCCGCGCACCGAACGCAGCAACTCGTGCAGGAGCGACAGCGCTCCGGCACCGACTGCCAGCCACCACGGCGCACCGCAGCCCCACAACACCAGCGCGAAGCACGAGTCGGCAACCCGGTCGCCGACCTTGTCGGCCACTGCGCCGGCCCGCGAAACCCGACGCGCGAGCAGGGCCACCGCGCCGTCCAGCCCGTCACCCACCGCTGCGGCAAGCACCAATCCGAGCGACACCCACGGGAACCGCGACGCGAGCAACACGGCGTCCACGGCCAGCACTGCTGCGACCACGGTCACCGCGGTCGGCGCGACCCGCAGCCGAACTAGCGGGCGCGCCAGCCACCACATCAGCCGCAGCCAACCGCGCAGCAGAGCATTCCCTGCCGGATCGATGCCGTGATGTAGCGCCGACCATCCGGCGCGTGGATCGACCATCGGCGTCAGAGGCGCGCGCCCAGGGCCAGGTTCGCCCATACCTCGCGCGTCGCCTTCGACCGGTTCAGCGTGTAGAAGTGAATACCCGGGACACCCTCGTCAAGCAGGCGTTCGGCCAGCTTCGACGTCTCGTAGATGCCCATCGACCGCACCGCCTTCGGGTCATGCGCGACGGCCGAGAATCGCGCCGCGAGTCGCGCCGGAAAGGGCGCGCCGGAGAACTGCTCCGAGCGCTTGATGATGCCCATGTTCGTCACCGGCATCAGCCCGGCGATCACCGGCACCTCGCAGCCGGCAGCGGTGATGCGCTCACGCATGCGCAGGAAGTCGTCAGCGTCGAAGAACATCTGCGTGATCGCGTATTCGGCGCCCGCGCGGCACTTCTCGACGAATCGTGCGGTGTCCTCCTCGACGGACCGCGATCGCGGGTGCTGAAAGGGGAACGCCGCGACCCCGACAGTGAAGTCGCCGTGCGCGCGCAGTAATTGCACCAGCTCCGACGCGTAGTCCAATCCCTGCGGGTGCTTGACCCACTCCGCACTCGGGTCGCCAGGCGGATCACCGCGCAGCGCCAGCACATTGCGCACGTCCGCCGCCGCAAGATGGCCGGCGATCGAGCGCAGCTCGTCGATCGAATGCCCGACCGCGGTGAGGTGCGCCACCGGCAGCAGGGTGGTATCGGTCGCGATGCGCTCGGTGATCTCGATGGTGCGCGCGCGCGTCGAACCGCCGGCGCCGTAGGTGACCGAGACGAAGGACGGACGCAGCGGCTCGAGCTCACGGATGGCCTGCCAGAGGCCTTGGTCCTCGTCCGGTGTCTTCGGTGGGAAGAACTCGAAGGAGTAGGTGGGCTGTCCGTCGGCGAAGCAGTCGCGCACGGATCGGCTCATCCGACCAGCGTAGTGACCGGCCTTCGGACGACAGCGATCTTCGTGCCCTTGACGTGTGATAGGTCCGCCCGAGCATCAAGGCCGCCGAGAACGAGCGCCGGGTACGGGTGCGGACCGCGCTACGCGACCGCGACGACTCCGAGTTCGGCCGGTTCGGCGAGCAGGTCGTTGTTCGGCAACGCCCGCACCGTGTAGCCGAACGAGCCGGTTCGCTCGAGCGGCACCTCACCCTCGAACCAGGACGTCCCGTCCACCGACTCGGCAACGGTGAGCGCAACGGCGGTCGAGTGCGTCAGCCGGTCGTCGGTGTCCACATGGCCGTACACCGCCTCGACGGTCACGTCGTCGGGCGCCAAGCCGTTCAGCACCACCTCGGCGCGCAGGGTCAGGGCATTGCCCACCTGCGCGTCGCTGCCGGGTAGCTGCGAGTCCACGAACACCACCCGCACCCCCGGCCACGCAGTGAGCACCCGCTCGCGCCACTGCGCGAGGTCTCGTGCGCCCCGGAATCCGTCCCCCGACATCCGCGCCGACGCCGCCGCGGCGGGTGCGTACAGCTCGTGCACGTAGTCGCGGACCATCCGGGTCGCGAGCACCTTCGGCCCGAGCGACTCCAGCGTGTGCCGCACCATCTGCACCCAGCGGGTCGGCACCCCCCGGCTGTCGCGGTCGTAGAAGCGCGATGCGACGCTCTTCTCGATCAGCTCGTAGAGGGCGGTTGCCTCGAGATCGTCGCGACGGTCCGCGTCGCTGATGCCGTCGGCGGAGGGGATCGCCCACCCGTTCTCGCCGTCGAACCACTCGTCCCACCAGCCGTCGCGGATGGACAGATTCAGCGCTCCGTTGAGCGCCGCCTTCATGCCCGACGTCCCGCACGCCTCCAATGGACGCAGCGGGTTGTTGAGCCACACGTCCACGCCCCAGTACAGGTAACGCGCCATCGCGATGTCGTAGTTGGGCAGGAACGTGATGCGGTGGCGCACCGAAGGATCGTCGGCGAAGCGCACCATCTGCTGGATCAACTGCTTGCCGCCGTCGTCGGCCGGGTGACTCTTGCCGGCGATGACGATCTGCACCGGACGATCCGCGTCGAGCAGCAGCGCGCGCAGCCGGGCGGGGTCGCGCAACATCAACGTCAGCCGCTTGTAGGACGGGACGCGGCGCGCGAAGCCGATGGTCAGCACGTCCGGATGGAAGGCCCGCGCCGTCCAGGCGAGCTCGGCTTCGATGGCGCCGCGCTCGAGGGCGGAAGCGCGCACCCGGCGGCGGATTTCCTCGACCAGCCGTTCCCGAAGGATGCACCGCAGCTGCCAGAGCTCGCCGTCCTTGACCTTCTCGAAGGCGTCCCAGCCGCCGCCCTGCGCGAGCGCGGCCGCGCCGACCTCGCGTTCGGTGAGGTCGAGGACCTCGCGCGCCATCCAGGTCGGCGCGTGGACGCCGTTGGTGACCGACGTGATCGGCACCTCGTCCTCGTCGAAGCCGGGCCACAGATCGGCGAACATCCCGCGGCTCACCTCGCCGTGCAGCAGCGAGACTCCGTTTGCGCGCTGGCTCAGGCTGAAGCCCATGTGCGCCATGTTGAACATCGACGGGTCACCCTCGGCGCCGAGGGCAAGGATGCGTTCGACCGGCACGCCCGGCAGGTTGCCCAGATGCGCCGCGACCAGCTCGCGGCTGAATCGGTCGATGCCGGCCGGAACCGGGGTGTGGGTGGTGAACACCGTGCCGGCCCGCACTGCCTGCACGGCCTCGTCGAAGCCGAGGCCCTTACCCGCCACCAGCTCGCGGATCCGTTCGACGCCGAGGAAGCCGGCGTGTCCCTCGTTGGTGTGAAAGACCTCGGGGCTGGGTGTGCCGGTGATCTCGCAGTACGCCCGGATCGCGCGGACGCCGCCGATGCCGAGCAGCAGCTCCTGCTCGAGCCGGTGCTCGCGCCCGCCCCCGTACAACCGGTCGGTGACCTGGCGCACGGCGGCGTCGTTCTCCTCGACGTCGCTGTCGAGCAGCAACAGCGAGACGCGGCCCACGTTGACCACCCAGACCTGCGCATTGAGGGTGCGACCTTCGGGGAGCGCCAGGGCGATGCGTGCGAGCGTCCCGTCGGCGTTCATCAGCGCCCGCATCGGCAGCCCGCCCGGCTCGAGGGACGGGTAGTGCTCGAGCTGCCAGCCGTCCGGTGAGAGCGACTGCCGGAAGTAGCCCGCGCGGTAGAGCAGTCCTACCCCGATGATCGGCACGCCCAGGTCGCTGGCCGCCTTCAGGTGGTCGCCGGCCAGAATGCCCAGGCCGCCCGAGTACTGCGGCAGCACCTCGGTGATGCCGAACTCCGGCGAGAAGTAGCCGATCGACGCGGGCAAATTCTCGCCCGCGTCCTGCTGGGCCTGGTACCACCGCGGTTGGGAGAGGTAGTCGGCGAGGTCGTCGTGGACGTCGTCGAGGCGGCGCAGGAACCTGCGGTCCTTCGCGAGCTTGTCGATCCGCTGCGGGCTGATCTCGCCGAGCATCCGGCCGGGGTTCTGCCGGCAGTCCTGCCACAGCTGGGGATCCACCGACTCGAACAGGTCCAGTGAGTCCGGATGCCACGACCAGCGCAGGTTGTCGACGATGTCGACCAGCTTGGCCAGCTGATCCGGGAACGCCGCGCGCACGGTCAGCCGCCGTAGAGCTTTCACGGGTGATCAGGTTAGTCGTACGGCCTCCACTCCCTGCACGCCAGCAGCCCGGAAGGGCTTACGGCTCGCGCCATCATGGGTAGGTTGGACGGGTGGTTGGACGCTTAGGACTCACTGACATCAAGCCCGTCGTCGGCTCCACCGCCCTGGCCGAGTTCCCGGCTCGGGGGGCGGTCGGCGAGCCCATCCCGATCTCGGCGATGGTGTTCCGCGAGGGGCACGACGCGGTCGGAGCCACCGTGGTACTGCGTGATGCGAGCGGCAAGAAGGCCCAGATCCGCCGCATGACACCGGGCGCCCCCGGCACCGATCGATGGCACGCGACGGTCGTAGCCGAGGGTCCCGGCGCCTGGTCGTACGCGATCGAGGCGTGGAGTGACCCGATGCACACCTGGCAGCACGCCGTCACCGTCAAGATCGAGGCGGGCCAGGGCAGCGAGGATCTGCACAACGATCTCGAGCAGGGCGCACGCCTGTTCGACCGCGCCGCCACCCTCCTGCCCAAGGTCGAGAAGGCCCGCGCGATCGCAGCCGCCCGCTCGCTGCGCGACCCGACGCTCGACCTCGCGCACCGCGTCGGTCCCGCGCTCGACGATTTCGTGCAGGACCTGATCCACGAGTACCCGGTACGCGACATGGTGCACCGCTCGCCGCGCTACCCGCTCTGGATCGACCGATCGCGCGCGCTCTACGGCTCCTGGTACGAGTTCTTTCCGCGCTCGATCGGCGCGCAGCTCGCCAGTGATCCGGCCGCGCCGGCCAAGCCCGCGCGCCACGGCACCCTCAAGGACGCGACCGAGCACCTGGACTACGTGGCCTCGCTCGGCTTCGACGTCGTCTACCTGCCGCCGATCCACCCGATCGGCGCGGTCAACCGCAAGGGCCCGAACAACACCCTCGTCGCGGCGTCCTGGGACGTCGGCTCACCGTGGGCGATCGGCTCGGCCGAGGGCGGCCACGACGCGATCCATCCCGAACTGGGGACGATGGCCGACTTCCAAGCTTTCGTGAAGCGCGCCCACGACCTCGACCTCGACGTGGCACTGGACTTCGCACTACAGTGCGCGCCGGATCATCCGTGGGTGACGTCGCATCCGGAGTGGTTCACCACCAAGCCGGACGGCACGATCGCGTACGCCGAGAACCCGCCCAAGAAGTACCAGGACATCTACCCACTAAACTTCGACAACGACCCGTCGGGGCTGTACGCGGAGTGCCTGCGCGTCCTGCAGCACTGGATAGCCGCAGGCGTGACGATCTTCCGCGTCGACAACCCCCATACCAAGCCGCTCAACTTCTGGCACTGGCTGCTCGGCCAGGTGCGCAAGACCAACCCGGAGATCGTATTTCTGGCCGAGGCGTTCACCCGACCGGCGATGATGCACGAACTGGCCAAGGTCGGCTTCCACCAGAGCTACACCTACTTCACCTGGCGCAACACCAAGGCCGAGATCGAGAGCTACGCTGACGAGCTCGTCGCGGCAGCGCACTACATGCGCCCCAACTTCTTCGTCAACACCCCCGACATCCTGTCCGAGTACCTGGTGCACGGCGGGGCAGCGGCCTTCGCGATCCGCGCCGTGCTCGCGGCCACCCTCTCGCCCAGCTGGGGCGTGTACTCGGGCTACGAGCTCTACGAGCACGTCAACGTGCGTCCCGGCAGCGAGGAATACCTGGACTCGGAGAAGTACCAGCTCCGTCCACGAGACTTCGCGAGCGCGGTCGCGGAGGGACGTTCGCTGGCGCCCCTGCTCACAACGCTCAACCGCATCCGGCGCGAGCACCCCGCACTGCAGCAACTGCGCAACCTCGACCTGCACCGGGTCGACAATCCGGACGTGACCGCATTCAGCAAGCGCGACGAGGCCACCGGGGACACCGTCCTAGTCGTCTGTACGGTCAACCCGCACGACTGGTGCGAGGCAACGGTCGCCCTCGACCTGCCGGCTCTCGGCATGGAGTGGGACGCCGGATTCACGGTCCGCGATCTGCTCAGCGGCGCCGAGTACCGATGGAGCGAGCGCAACTACGTCCGGATCGACCCGCACCACCACGTGGCGCACGTGTTCGAAGTAGTGCCGGACTAAGAGGGGACACGTGAGCGAGCAGACTGCCCCGAGTAATGGGCGCAGCCCTGAACCCGATTGGTTCAAGCGAGCCGTTTTCTACGAGGTTCTGGTTCGCGGGTTCGCCGACTCCAACGGTGACGGCACCGGTGACCTGCGCGGGCTGACCGACCGGCTCGACTACCTGCAATGGCTGGGCGTCGACTGCCTGTGGCTGCCGCCGTTCTACCCGTCCCCGTTGCGCGACGGCGGCTACGACGTCAGCGACTACGTCGGCGTGCTCCCGGAGTTCGGGACGATCGAGGACTTCAGGCGATTCCTCGACGCGGCGCACGAGCGCGGCATCCGCGTGATCATCGACTTCGTCATGAACCACACGTCCGACGCGCATCACTGGTTCCAGGAGAGCCGTCGCGATCCGGACGGCCCCTACGGCGACTTCTACGTGTGGAGCGACGACGACACCCGGTATCCGGACGCGCGGATCATTTTCGTCGACACCGAACCGTCCAACTGGACCTTCGACCCGGTTCGCAAGCAGTACTTCTGGCACCGCTTCTTCGGCCATCAGCCGGATCTGAACTTCGACTCCCCCGACGTGCAGCAAGCCGTCATCGACGCGTTGCGCTTCTGGCTCGATCTCGGCATCGACGGTTTCCGACTCGACGCCGTCCCCTACCTGTTCGTGCGGGACGGGACGAATTGCGAGAACCTGCCCGAGACGCACGACTTCCTCAAGCGACTCCGCAAGGAGATCGACCGCGACTACCCCGACCGGGTCATGCTCTGCGAGGCCAACCAGTGGCCGGCGGACGTCGTCGAGTACTTCGGCGATCCCGCCACCGGCGGGGACGAGTGCCACATGGCCTTCCACTTCCCGGTGATGCCGCGCATCTTCATGGCGGTGCGGCGCTCCTCGCGCTATCCCATCTCGGAGATCATGGCGCAGACCCCGGCGATTCCGGCCAACTGCCAGTGGGGCATCTTCCTGCGCAACCACGACGAGCTGACGCTGGAGATGGTGACCGACGACGAGCGCGACTACATGTGGGGCGAGTACGCCACCGACCCGCGCATGAAGGCGAACATCGGCATCCGCCGACGGCTCGCCCCGCTGCTCGAGAACGACATCAACCAGATCGAGCTGTTCACCGCGTTGCTGATGGCGCTGCCCGGATCGCCGGTCCTCTACTACGGCGACGAGATCGGAATGGGCGACAACATCTGGCTCGGTGACCGCGATGGGGTTCGCACGCCGATGCAGTGGACCCCCGACCGCAACTCCGGCTTCTCCACCTGCGACCCGGGCCGGCTCTACCTGCCGGTCAACATGGACTCGATCTACGGTTACCAGGTCACCAACGTCGAGTCGCAGACGCGCAACACCTCGTCACTACTGCACTGGACGCGGCGCATGATCGGCCTGCGCAAGGCCAATCCTGCCTTCGGAATGGGGACGTTCACCGACATCGGCGGCAGCAACCCGTGCGTGCTGAGCTTCATCCGCGAGTTCGGCGACGACATCGTGCTGTGCGTCAACAACCTCTCCCGCTTCCCCCAGCCGGTGGAACTGGATCTGCGGCACTGGGAAGGCAGGGAACCGATCGAGCTGCTCGGTGGCGCGAGTTTTCCGGCCATCGGCGAACTGCCTTACCTGCTCACCGTTGCCGGCCATGGCTTCTACTGGCTGCGCATTCCGCGCCGACAGCAGTCCACGGCCGAACCAGCCGCGCTCGCCGAGTCGATGGCAGCAGCGGCCGACATGCACGACTCGACTATCAGCGAGGTCAATGGATGATCGCCAGCGGGGATTTGAGGCCGCTCGTCGAAGGCTGGCTGCAGACCCAGCGCTGGTTCGCGGGCAAGGGGCGGGCCAGCACCGTCGAGGTCGAGCACTATGTCGACCTCTCGCCGCGGGTGGAGCTGTGGCTGGCCCGGGTCGGCTACGCCGACGGCGGCAGCGAGCTGTATCAGCTGCCGCTGACCGTCCGAACCGAGTGGCAGGACAGTCTGGAACACGTGCTGCTCGGCACGATCGAGACCGACGGCACCTGGCAGTGGATCTACGACGCGCTGCACGACAAGGAGGTGACCGGGATCTGGCTCGCGGCCATCCGCGAACAGCGTCGCATCGACGCTGTGCAGTTCGTCCGCTACGGGGACGAGGACACCATCCCGGTCGACGAGACCAGCCTGGTACTGACCGGCGAACAGTCCAACACCTCGTTGATGTACGGCGACATCGCGATCATGAAGGTGTTTCGGCGGCTGCAGCCCGGCGTGAACCCCGACATCGAGATCGGGGTCGCGCTCGCCGAGCACGGCGCGCGTCATGTTCCGCGGCTGCTCGGCGCGGTGACTGCCGACCACGACGGCGCGAACTACGCGCTCGCCATCGTCCAGGAGTTCCTGACCACGGCGACCGATGGCTGGAAGGTCGCGAAGTCCAGCGTCCGCGACCTGATGGCCGAGGCGGACCTGCACGCCGAAGAGGCAGGCGGTGACTTCGCCGGCGAGGCGCACCGGCTCGGGGTCGCGGTCGCCGAGGTACACGCCGACCTGGCCGATGCGTTCGGGGTCGTGCCCGCCGGTGACCTGCACGAGCGCGCCGCCGCGATGCACGCCCGCCTGGAGCATGCCATCACGGTGGTCCCGCAACTCGAAGACTTGGCCGGTGGCCTGCGCGACGCGTACGACGCGTTCGCCGAGGCGGCCTGGGAGGTCGACCTGCAGCGGATTCACGGCGACCTGCACCTCGGGCAGGCACTGCGCACGTCCCAGCGGTGGGTGGTGATCGACTTCGAGGGTGAGCCGATGGCGGAGCTGTCCGCACGCCGACTGCCCGACTCGCCGATGCGCGACATCGCCGGCATGCTGCGCTCGTTCGAGTACGCCGGGCACCATCGGATCATCGAAAGCGGGTTCTCACCGCAGCTGGCTTACCGCGCCGCCGAATGGACGCGGCGCAACCGCGACGCGTTCCTCGCCGGCTACGCCGAGGCCGCCGGTCACGACCCCCGCGAGCACGTGACGCCGCTGCGCGCCTTCGAGGCGGACAAGGCCGTCTACGAAGCCCTCTACGAAGCCCGCAACCGCCCGGACTGGCTGGCGATCCCACTTGCGTCGTTGACCCGGCTGGCACACGGTGCAGTGGGCGAGGAGGTGCGATGAAGGCCAGCGCGGACTCCGCCGAGCTGGACCGCCTGGTCAGCGGGACGCATCACAACCCGCACTCGGTCCTCGGTGCCCACCCGACCGGTGACGGCCGCACCGTCGTGCGCACCTTGCGCCCCGACGCTACCGGGGTCGAACTCCGCATCGGCAAGAGCCGCGCGCCGCTCGGGCTGGTGCACGACGGCGGCGTGTTCGAGGTGATCGTCGACGGTCCCACGCCGGACTACCGCCTCGAGGTCAGCTATCGCGACCAGAGCTACAGCGTCGACGACCCGTATCGCTGGTTGCCGACGCTCGGCGAGATCGACCTGCACCTGATCGGCGAGGGCCGGCACGAGAACCTGTGGGACGTGCTCGGGGCGCACGTGCGCAGCTACTCGACGCCCAACGGTTCGGTCAGCGGCACGTCCTTCGCGGTGTGGGCGCCGAACGCGCAGGGCGTGCGGGTGACGGGCGACTTCGACTTCTGGTCCGGCCAGGCCCTTCCGATGCGCTCGCTCGGCTCGTCCGGGGTGTGGGAGTTGTTCATCCCCGAGATCGGCGACCGGGCACGGTACAAGTTCCGCATCCTCGGCAAGGACGGGCAGTGGCGCGAGAAGGCCGACCCGATGGCGTTCGCCACCGAGATCCCGCCGGCCACCGCCTCCGTCGTGCACACCCCGGCACATGTCTGGGCCGACGCGGAGTGGCTCGAGAAGCGCGCGGCGACCGATTGGCACCAGGCGCCGATGTCGATCTACGAGGTGCATCTGGGCTCGTGGCGGCTCGGACTGTCCTACCTGCAGCTGGCCGAGGAACTCGTCGCGTACGTGACCGAGACCGGCTTCACCCATGTCGAACTCCTGCCCGTCGCCGAGCACCCGTTCGGCGGCTCGTGGGGCTACCAGGTCTCGTCCTACTACGCGCCGTCTTCGCGATTCGGCAGCCCGGACGAGTTCCGTCACCTCGTCGACGCGCTGCATCGGGCCGGCATCGGCGTCCTCGTCGACTGGGTGCCGGCGCACTTCCCGAAGGACGCATGGGCGCTGGGACGCTTCGACGGAACGGCGCTGTACGAGCACGGGGATCCGCGCCGCGGCGAGCAGCCGGACTGGGGCACGTTCGTGTTCGACTTCGGCCGCAGCGAGGTGCGCAACTTCCTCGTCGCCAACGCGCTGTTCTGGCTCGAGCAGTTCCACATCGACGGGCTGCGCGTCGACGCCGTCGCCTCGATGCTCTACCTCGACTACTCGCGCAACGCGGGTGAATGGACGCCGAACATCCACGGCGGGCGCGAGAACCTCGAGGCCGTCGCATTCCTGCAGGAGATGAACGCCACCGTCTACAAGCGCGTGCCCGGCGCAGTGACGATTGCCGAGGAATCGACGTCCTGGCCCGGTGTCACCCGTCCCACCCATCTGGGCGGTCTGGGCTTCGGGTTCAAGTGGGACATGGGCTGGATGCACGACACGCTCGGCTACATCGCACGCGAGCCGATCTACCGGCAGTACCACCACAACGACGTGACCTTCTCGATGATGTACGCGTACACCGAGAACTTCGTGCTGCCGCTCTCGCACGACGAGGTGGTGCACGGCAAGGGCTCGCTGCTGCACAAGGTCGCCGGTGACCGGTGGCAGCAGATGGCGACGCTGCGCGCGCTGTACGCGTACATGTGGGCGCACCCGGGCAAGCAGCTGCTGTTCATGGGCCAGGAGTTCGGGCAGGGCGGCGAGTGGGCCGAGTCGCGCTCGCTGGACTGGTGGCTGCTGGACGCGCCAGACCACCTCGGCGTCCACCGGCTGATCAGCGACCTCAACCGCCGCTACACCGAGACGCCAGCCCTCTGGTCGCAGGACAGTGACCCGGCCGGCTTCCACTGGATCGACGCCAACGACGCGTCCGGCAACACGTACTCGTTCCTGCGCTTCGGATCGGACGGATCGGTCGTTGCCTGCATCGCGAATTTCGCGTCCGTGCCGCACGAGAGCTACCGGCTGGGCCTGCCCTTCGCCGGACGCTGGGACGAGGTGATCAACACCGATGCGCAGGCCTACCTCGGGTCCGGGGTGGGCAATTGGGGCGGCGTGCAGGCCGTCGCGGACTCGTGGCACGGCCAGCCCGCCTCGGCAACGGTGCGCGTCCCCCCGCTCGGGACCCTCTGGCTGCGCTACCACCCGCCCGGGAATGTCGAGCCGTGATTTCGGCGTTGACGCGCGTACAACCACACCTGGAGGTCCCGATGCCCGCCGTTACCGCTGACACCCTGACCCTGCCTCGGATCGCTGCGCCCACCCTGGGCGACGCCGAGCGCCCGGTCAAGCAGATCGCCACCGGACCCCGAGGCCATGAGGGTGAGGGCTTCCCGGTCGTGCGTGCTTTCGCCGGTGTCTCGACGCGTGAGCTGGACCCGTTCATCCACATGGACCAGATGGGAGAGGTCGACTACGCACCGGGAGAGCCCAAGGGCACGCCGTGGCATCCACACCGCGGTTTCGAGACCGTCACCTACATGATCGACGGGACGTTCCAGCACCAGGACAGCCACGGCGGCGGCGGCGTAATCAACGACGGGGCCACCCAGTGGATGACGGCAGGCGCAGGCATCCTGCACATCGAGACACCGCCGGAGGAACTGGTCATGTCCGGTGGGGTGTTCCACGGCCTGCAGCTGTGGGTGAACCTGCCCGCCAAGGACAAGTTCAGCACGCCCCGCTATCAGGCCATCGAGGGCGGCGACTCGACGCTGGTCAGCTCGTCCGACGGCGGCGCGCTGGTGCGCATCGTCGCGGGTTCGATCGACGGCCACGCCGGGCCCGGCTCGACGCACACCCCGATCACGATGGCGCACGCGACGATCCAGCCCGGCGCTCAGCTTTCGGTGCCGTGGCACGCGGACTACAACGCACTGGTGTACGTGCTCTCCGGCAACGGGTCGGTGGGTGCAGAGCGGCGTCCGGTCCACGGTGGCCAGCTGGCGGTCTTGGGCGTCGGCGATCGCATCACCGTGGCGGCCGACAAGAGCCAGGATTCCCATCGTCGCGCGCTGGAGGTCGTGCTGCTCGGCGGACGTCCGATCGGCGAGCCCGTCGCGCACTACGGGCCGTTCGTGATGAACACCCGGGAAGAGCTCGCGCAGGCTCTCGAGGACTATCACGCCGGCCGCGTCGGCGTCATCCCGGAGAACGCGCTCATGCCGCACACGACGGGGTCGCGGTAGCACCGCTGCCGAAGGCGCGGGGTCTAGAGGACGGGTGGGCCGCGTTCCGCGGAACGCGGTGCCCGGTTTGACGCGGGTCCGCTGACTGAACGCGTTGTGCGGGCGCAGAGCCCACCGCAAGGTGCGTCGATCGGCCCGATAACTCTGTCGGTGGCCGTCAATAACCTCCCGGCATGGACTACAAAATCGAGCTCATCATCTTGCCGGTCTCCGACGTCGACCGGGCGAAGGCGTTTTACGCCGACCAGGTCGGCTTCGCCGTCGACCACGACCAACGGGTGAACGAAAACCTGCGCTTCGTCCAACTCACGCCGCCTGGCTCGGCGTGCTCGATCGCGATCGGTGAGGGCCTGGTCGACACGGTGCCCGGCTCGGTGCACGGGTTGCAGATCGTCGTCGACGACGCCGACGCAGCCTACGCGGAGCTTTCCGCCCGCGGCGTGCCGGTCAGCGAGGTCTTGGAGCTAACGTGGGGCAGGTTTGTTAGCTTCGCCGACCCGGACGGCAACGCCTGGACCTTGCAGCAGCTTCCGCGACGCAGCTGAACAGCCGGCCGGACGGGGCGCCTGACTCGGTCGGAGTCGAGCACCTACCCGGTCCGACGAACCGGCGCCGCCTAGAACAGGGCTCGGGCCATCTCGCGGCGCGACGGGGCGACCCGCTCGTCGTCGGGGCCGAGCAGGTCGAAGTACTCGATGAGCCGAGCACGCACCGCGTCCTGATCGTCGCCGCTGATACGCGCCAGCAGGTCGAGCAGCCGACGCAGCGCGCCACCGGCGTCGTCGGCGACCAGCGAGAGATCCGCCGCCGCGAGCTGTGCCGGGACGTCGTCGGGCGCCGCGTCGGCTCGAGTGATCGCGTCCGGGTCGGCCGTCTCGACACGGGCCAGCAGCTCGACCTGGTGCAGGGCGAGCGCGGCTGCAGAGTTGGCCGGCTCGGTGTCGAGAATCGCCTGAAACCCCTGCCGCGCCGTGTCGTAGTCGCCGTCGGCGAGCGCGGTCTCGGCGGCATCGAATCGCGGATCCTCGGCCGGTTCGGGTTCGGCGGGCTCGGCACTATCTGCGCCCGCCGCCGGAGCGCCGGACAGCCCGGCCTCGGTCGCGGCCTGCATCAGCGCGCTGATGAACTCGCGTACCTGGGCCTCGGGAAGCGCCCCCTGGAAGCCCGGGACGAGCTGGCCGCCGAGCACCGCGAACACGGTCGGGATGCTCTGCGCCTGAAGCGCCTGCGAGATGCGGGGGTTCGCCTCGACGTCGATCCGGGCCAGGATCCAGGAGCCATTGCCCTCGCCCGCGAGCTTCTCGAGGATCGGCGAGAGCTGCTTGCACGGCTCGCACCAGTCCGCCCACAGGTCGAGCAGCACCGGCACCTGGAACGAGCGATCGAGGACGTCGGCCTGGAAGCTCGCCTCGGTTACGTCGATGACGTAGGCGTCGGACGCGGACAGAGGGGCCTCCGCAGCGCGGGCGGCCGCATCCGAGCGTGCCTTCAGCGCGGCGAGGTCGACGGCACCGGCCATCGCCACGGCGGTGGCCGGGTTCGGCTGGGCGGTACGGCTGGGGTTCGGGCGGCCTGGGCGCATGACCTCCAGTTTTCCAGACGCACCCGGTTACGAACTAACGTCCCGTCTGGTCCTGTGCTCGTTTCCAGTCCGCCGCACCTCGGCTGTGGTGCGGAAGTCCGAAATATCGCCCCGGGAACCACCATCGGACGGCCCGGCCCACCGCCGTCCGCTTGCACCAGCAGTCCGGGTCGCAGCCACATTCCCGGTTGCGCGGATTGTGGATTCGCTGCAGCAGGCTTCGGGCCACGTCCCGGAGCGTAGCCGGTTCTCCCGTCGGGCGCCGCGACTCACTTCGCTGCAAGCGGGGCACACAGCCTCGGTGCCGCTCTGCGCAAAGGTGGATCCCGATCGCGTGCACGAGGCTCGTCCGCATAGTCTCCCCCGATGGACGAGAAGGCGACGCTGCATCGCTATCTGCGCGCCCGGCGTGCCGACCTGCTGGCGAAGCTCGACGGGTTGGACGAGTACGACGTCCGGCGGCCGCTGACCGCGACCGGGACCAATCTGCTCGGCCTGGTGAAGCACGTCGCGAGCGTCGAGATCGAGTACTTCGGCGAGGTCTTCGGTCGTCCCAGCGGCCGGACGCTGCCCTGGGTCGCCCCCGGCGCAGAGGCGGACGCGGACATGGACCCAGCATCGCGTCCGGCTGGAGACGGCCGCACAGCAGACGGGACGGCGCGCGAACGGGTAGCCGCTGACTATGGTCCCGCGTGCCCCGCCTGCCGTCACGCGGTGAACGTCATTGCCTGCCGCGCAGCGGGTCGCGACCGATGAAGCCGAGCAGGCGGGTCTGCACGTCGGCGTCGCCTGGCACCGGCACCCGGGGCCCGTACTGCCCCGAGGACCGCATCAGCTCCTCGATCGGCACCATCTCGGCGAGCATGTCGGCGCAGGTCTGCGGGTCGAGCCGCTCGTCCTGGCCGGTGGCGCGGGCCAGGTCCCAGGTGTGCATGAACACGTCCGAGGTGTAGAACCGGTCGACCGCGTC
>JALZAI010000315.1 GCA_030948475.1 Actinomycetota bacterium | reverse complement strand
TCTGGGATTGTGGACCCGCTGTCAACGGTCCGCAGCGACGCGCTCGATCAGTCTTCTGAGCCGCGGCTCGTCCGCCGCTCCGATGATCCGTCCGGCCACCCGACCCTGACGATCGATCACGAGCGTGCTCGGGATGCCGGAGCTCGGCAACAGGGTGAGTTCGGCCAGCAGCGCACCGTCTGGATCGACGAGCTGCGGATAGCGCGTGCGGGCGTTTGCGGCGAACGCGCGTGCACTGGACGCGGCGTCCTGCTCGTCGATGCCGACGAACCGCACGCCCTGCCCGCGCAGTGCAGTTGACAGCCGCGCGAGTCCGCGCGACTCCTGGCGGCATTCGATACACCACGACGCCCACACGTTCAGCACGACGACATCGCGGCCGAGCACGTCGGCGAGAGCGAGGTGGGAACCGGCCAGTGTGGCCGCGCTGATCGCCGGCGCCGCCTCGCGATGGCTGGGCGGGTAGTACGTTTCGCCGACGACGTCGGTGCTCGCCCCCGTGAACCCGCCTGCGGGCGGTGCGCTCGAGCATCCGGCGAGCAGCACCGCGGCGAGCAGTACTGCGGCGAGCAGTGCCACGCCGAGCCCCCGGTTCACGGCATGCAGGCTACGCCGGCATCACGTGGGGCTAGCGAGATTGCACAATTTGCACTGATAGTCCTATTTATGTATGCAAATGCTGTGAAGCTTTTTTCAAGGTCAAGTGCGAGTCCCTTGACACCCTTTCGGGCTGAGGCCACTCTCAGCGCTGGATTGATCAGCTGGTGTCGGCAACAGGGGCAGGTGCATGTCCAGAGCGAAGAGCGCGCTCGGCTTGGCGATCGCCGTCGGCGGCGGCGCGATCGGCGTCGCCCTCGTCGGACTCATCCTGCACGGCAGTGGCCCGAACGCTTCCGCGCTGGAGGCGACGGTCCGGGGAACGGCGCACACCTCGCAGGGAACCCTCACGCACGCATTCCTGAAGCTCGCGAGCTATCCCGACAGCATGGCCGGCGAGCACGGTAAGGACGGCGGCGCGCATCCCGACTGGGTGAGCTATGGGCCGTCCACCAACCTTCATGTGCCCGCGCATGCATTGGTGACCGTCACGATCGACCAGTACGACGGTGGCGAGAAGATCACGAACCCGTACTTCGCCAAGGTGCACGGCACGGTCGGCAACACCATGACCGTGAATGGCAAGGTGCGGACGCAGACCAACCCGGACACGATCGGGCACACATTCACCATCCACGGGGCGCCGACCAACCAGTATCCGTTGTTCGTAAGTGTGCCGCTGCCCGCGGTGCCCGACGACGTTCCGGTCGCGAAGGGCTCGGACTATCCGAAGCCGAATGTCGTGACGTTCTCGTTCATGACGCATGGCAAAGGGCACTACGTCTGGAACTGCGAATACCCGTGCGGTGACGGCTACTACGCCAAGTTCGGCGGTCCGATGTCAACTCGTGGCTATATGTCCGGGACGGTCACCGTCGGATGAGCGAATCGAGGAGCACCGGCCGCCCGCTGACCCGGCGGGGGTTCACCAGCGATCGCGTCTACGTCTGGTTGCACCGTCCGGCGACGCGGCACGTGCTGCTGCTGTGGGCGGTGCTGACAATCGCCCTGGTGTTCTTCGCGTTCGTCCCCGCACGCATCATGGGGCCTCCGGCGTCGCCGACGAAGCGCGCGGTCGAGGACACGATGACGGTGTTCAGCATCGCGGCCGCACCGGTCGCCGCGGTCGTGTGGTCGATCGCGCTCTACAGCCTGATCGCATGGCGTCGTAAGGGGGCGACCGGGCCCGACGTCGAGGACGGGCCGGCAATGCGCGGCAGCCGCAGCCCGGCCACCGTCGTCTGGCTGATCCTGTCGAGCGTGCTGTGTGTCCTTATGCTGATCTGGGGCCTCGCTGAGATCCAGAAGGTGAATGCGTCGGCGACCTCGCGGGATCCGCTCATCGTTGACGTGACCGGTCAGCAGTGGGTGTGGACCTTCTCTTATCCGCAGGAAGGCAACATCGAATCCGACCAGCTGTATATGCCAGTCAACCGCCCGGTCGTGTTCTTCGTGCACAGCGAGGACGTCATCCACTCCTTCTGGGTGGTGCAGCTCGGCATCAAGGTCGACGCCAACCCGGGCGAGACGACGAAGACGAGTGTGCTGCCGGACAAAATCGGCACCTACGACGTGCGCTGCGCTGAGCTGTGCGGCCTGCTGCACGCGGACATGGAGACCCACGCCCACGTGGTGAGTGCGTCGAATTTCAGCGGATGGGTGACCGCGACCGGCGGCCACGTCTGATGACCCGAGGGTGGCCTGCGCATGAGTGAAGCGATAGTCCAGCACGGTGCCGTTGCAACTCCGCGCGGCGGGGGCAACATGCGTCGGCTCAACCTGGGCACTGCGCTCCTCGGCGGTCTCGTGCTCGCCGCGATCAGCTGGTTCCTCGCGCACCACTTCCTGCAGACGGACGAGCCAAAAACGTCTAATCAGGTCACGACCATCACGATGGTCGGCTGGGCGGTTGGCTTCATGATCGGTATCGGCGCGTTCAACGGGCCGTGGCGGTGGATGCTCGGGCACGACGAGACGCATGAGGACCAGACTTACCTCGCCGGCAAGGGCCAGGGCGTGGGTCGCTATTTCAGGTTCACGACCGATCACAAGGTGGTCGGCATCCAGTACCTCGTCGTGACGATGGTCCTGCTCGGCATCGGCGGCACGCTGGCGATGCTGATCCGCACGGATCTCATTCGGCCGAACTCGGAATTCCTCGGTCCGCAGACCTATAACGCCGTGGTCGGTCTGCACGGCCTGTGCATGATCCTCGCGACGATAATCATGATCACGGGACCGTTCGGCAACTTCATCGTGCCGATCATGATTGGCGCGCGGGACATGGCGTTTCCGCGGCTCAACGCGCTGAGCCTGTGGCTGCTCGTGTCCATGCTGCCCATCCTGGTTTCGGCTGCTTTCCTCGGCGGCATCCCGACGGGTTGGTCGGGTTACGCCCCGCTCGCCGATCAGGGCCCGCCCGGTATGAATGCCTACCTGATAGCGATCATCATTTTCGCGATGTCGTCCGCGATCGCCGGCGCCAACATCACCACCACCATCCTGACGATGCGCGCGCGCGGCATGACGTGGAACCGCACGCCGATCTTCGTGTGGGGTGTACTCGCGAGCGTCGGGCTGGCCATTCCGGCCTTCCCGATGTTCATGACGTCCATGATCTTCCTGGGTGTCGACCGCACAGTGGACGGCAGCTTCTATGTCGCGTCCAGCGGCGGCAACCCGTGGCTCTATGCGAACCTCTTCTGGCTGATGGGCCACCCCGAGGTCTACGTCATCGTCCTCCCGGCGGTCGCGGCCCTGATGGAGCTCACTCCGGTCTTCGCGCGTAAGCCGCTGTTCAGCTATACGGGCGCGGTTCTTGCGATCGTCGGCATCGTCGGGCTCAGCATGATGGTATGGGCACACCACATGTACGCATCGGGCTGGGCGCCGGACCTCAACGGCCCGTTCATGCTCACTACGGAGATGATCTCCGTCCCGACGGGTGTGCTTTTCCTCGTTGTCATCGGCACGATCTGGCGTGGCCGAATCTGGACCACGCTGCCGATGATGTCGACGTACGCGATGCTCTGGAACTTCATCATCGGCGGTGTCACCGGCATCTATCTCTCGGACGTGCCCGCCGACTACGACCTGCACGGGTCGATGTTCGTCACCGCGCACTTCCATTACACGCTGATGGGCGCCGGCCTCACCGGCGCGATCGGCGCGCTCGCGTACTGGTTCCCGAAGATGACGGGACGAATGCTCAACCAGCGCGCTGGATTCGTCTCGTTCTGGCTGGTGCAGATTGGTTTCAATGTCACCTTCATGGGTCTGTTCACCGTCGGTCTCGCCGGACAGCCGCGCCGTATCGAGCACTACGACAGCCTGTTCGCAGTCGGCAATTTCGTCTCGACCATGGGCGCCTACGTGATCGGCGTCGGCATGTTGATCTTGTTGTACGCAGTCGTGAGCTCGTGGCGACACGGCGCCGTCGCGCCGGCGAACCCATGGGGTGGCAAGACGCTCGAATGGACCGTACCCAACCCGATCCCACTGGAGAACTTCGAGGTGCTGCCGGTCGTCATCGCCGATCCGTACGGCTACGGCGAGGGAGATCCGAGCTCCGTGCACACCGAGAAGGAACGCCGGGAGGCGTTGGTCGGCGCCAGTCCGGGATCACCCGGTGACACCATCGGATCCCGAGTCGACGGAGACCGCTCATGACCTCGGTGACCATCGGCGATCCGGACCTGCACATCGAGCACCCGGATCTGATCGGTCGGCGGTGGCGCACCGGCACGCTGCTGCTGATCCTGGCCGACGCGGCCTTCGTTGGGGGGATGATCTTCTCCTACCTCTACCTACGCGGACTGAACACCGAGAAGGCATGGCTCGCGCCCAAGCAGGACATCGCTGCGATCTGGTTCAGCTGGGTGATCGCCGCCGTGATCGCGCTGAGCGCGCTGGTGTACCGATACGCGCTGCAGGGCATCCGCGCCGGCAGTGAGGTCCGGCTCGTGACCGGATCGGTCTTCGGGCTGGCGCTCGTCCTGCTCGCGGGCGCACTGCAGTTCGTGCAGCTCGCGACCTTCCCCTTCGGCGTCGACACGAGTGCCTACTCGACGTCGATGTATGTGATCGGTGCGGCTAACCTCTTCCACATTCTGCTCACCGCGTTCCTCGCGTTCGCGATGTGGAACCGCGGCCGGCGCCACATCTACAGCGCGGAGAGCAGCTGGCAGGTCGAGGTGGTCGGGCTGTGGTGGACCTGGATCGCGCTCGCCGCGATCGGGGTCAGCTTCGTCACCTCGTTCGTCACGAGCCCGCGACACTGATCCTGAGCGCGGACCTCAGTTCATGTCCGAGCTGTGCTGACCACCGAGCGAGGAAGTCCAGCTAGGTAGTGCGATCTCGGCGAAGTGCGCGCCCTCGCGCGTCACGCGCCACAGCTGCGGATCCGACCCGCCCGACGCCGCGAACCCGGCCCCACCAGCGGTCGGCGTCAGGTCGCTGAGATTGTCAGGAGCAACGCCCCGGTCGACCCAGGTCCCTCCGCCGTCGGACGAGGAGAGGATCCGATCGCGGCCGTCCGGCCGTCCGTCGAGCCACACCGTGTCGCCGGCGCAGCCCATAACTGGGCCGGCGGACGAGGGCGGAACCGGTGCGCCAGCCGTCCAACGTGCCCCGTCGTCAGTCGTCCGCAGCACGGTTATCGAGGCGCCGGAGCGAACCACGGGCATCAGCCAGGACGAGCCGCTGCCGCAGGGAGCGCGCGCCGCGGTGACCGCTCCCGCGGCCTGCGGTACGGCCGTCCACGTCCTTCCGCCGTCGCGTGTCCCGTACGCCGTCGGCGCTCCGCGTCGCGCGGATCCGGTGAGCCAGCCGATCTGCGCGCTCGCCCACGTCATCGCGTCGATCTTGAGATGGTGCCCGAGGGACAGCGCGGCCACCACGGGCGTCCAGCCCCGTGCGCCGTGCCGTTGCAGCGTGCCGCCGCCCGCAGTGAGTACGGCAGTCGCCGGCGTGACCGACAGGGCCGCGCGCGCATCGGCCACCGCACCCGGCAGTTCGTCGGCGCTCCAGCGCCACGTGTGATCGGTCGTGAGGACCGGCGAACGCACCAGCCGCTCGTGGGCTCGGACGGCCACGACGGTACGGCCGGGCGCGGCAGCGGCGATCAGGCCGCCGTCGGTCTCGACACCCTCGGGCGTGCGGTTGGTGACGTGCGCGAAGCTGTCGCGTGTCGACAGCAGCAACCACGCCGATCCGCTCGGCCACACCAGTATCCCGCTCGTCGGGCTAGTCATCTCGAGATAGGGCGCGGTGCTCGGCAGGTGTGCGCGGGCCGCGGTTCGCGTGGGCTGCGATTCTCCGGACGAACCGCAGCCGGCGACAACGAGCGCGATCGCCGCGGCTGCCCCCAAGCGCCACCGCGGCCTCACGGCAGCATGCTCTGCAGCTGCCGTTGCACCTGCTGCGCGTAGGTCTCGGTGAGCTGCTCCCCAGCGTGATCGTCCAAATAAGCCGCCTCCGTGCCGTCCGGCCGGATGAAGAACAGCCCTTCCGAGTGCTCGATCATGCCGACCGTCGGGACGCCGACCGAGATGCCGTAGCTGCCGAGGACGTCCTGCGTAGCGGCGGGGGGACCGCAGACGAAGTGCCAGTTCGACAGGTGACTCAGCCCGTGTGACGCGGTGAACGCGGCGACGTCGGCCACCTTGTAGAACAGCGGGTTCGAGTCGATCGCGACGATCTCGACGTGCTCCGCGAGGCTGCCGAGGCGGCGATCGGCGATGGCAAGCTGGTTGGCGATGAGCGGGCAGTCGCTCGTGCACACCGGATCGAGGAAGGTCAGCAGCACAACTTTCCCGCGCACACGCCTCGTCGACACCGGGCGCCCGCGCTGATCGGTGAGCGCGAATGCCGGCGCAGCACGGGCCGGCACGAGCCGCAGTCCGCCGCCGCTGTCCGCGGCGACAGCCGCGCTGTCCGCAGGTCGGACGAGACCGATCGTGAGCACGGCCGGCACCACCACGGTGAATGCGGCGGCGAGTGGAATGCCGATGGCGCGGGCGCCCGTCCGCAGGGTCGAGCCGGACGCGCGCGCGGCGGCCGGCCGCGCAGACCACGCTGGCAGCGCCGCCGCGATCAACAGCGCCAGCGGCAACCCGGTGTTCGGGTCGGTCGCGGTGCCGCCGAGCACGCCGAAGTCCTGCGCCAACCACCAGGTCGCGAGGCACAGCATGATGCCGCCGCTGAGCGCAGCCGTTCGGCCGTCGAACCAGAGCCACACGGCCACCCCCGATACCAGCAGCACAACCATCAGGTTCAGTGCCCCCGGCGACTGCCCGGCCACCCGCGCGAGCGAGCGCATCGGTGCGCTCAGCCATCCCGGTTGACGCATTGCCGCGCCGTCCGAGAACGGACCGGCTAGGCCGTCCGCAGTCCAGAACCCTTCGGCTGGGACGGCCTGGAGCACTGCCCCGACGGCCAGCCAACCGGCTGCGCACCGGCTCACCAGCACCTGCGCATGCCCGGACCGCCACCAGGACACCGGCACGAGCAAGAGCGCCGCCGCTAGCGCATAGACCAGGGC
>JALZAI010000295.1 GCA_030948475.1 Actinomycetota bacterium | reverse complement strand
GGTGGTGGCAATGCCATCTGGTTCGGGCGCCTGGTGCCGGAGAAAGGTCCGGACCTCGCGATCGAAGCTGCGCGCCTGGCAGGTGTGCCGTTGGATCGGCACTGTTGCGTTGATCGATCGGGATCGCGTTGCAGCGCGGTCTTGCTGGTGGTCGCGGTTATAGGCAGAGGGCGAGGTGGGCGAACGCGACCGGGAGACGATCATGGAGGGTGGCGTCGACGGTGATCTCGTAGTGTCCGCGGCGTAGGTTCTGCACGAACGCGTGGCCGGTCGCGACGGTGGCCAGTGACCGGATCGTCTTCAGCCCGCGCATCGGCCGCAGCCGGGCCTTGAGCCGACCGTGATCTGCTTCGACGGTGTTGTTAGCGTGTTGCTCCAGTACATGCAGCGCGGCTGGGGCTACCTCGTCGATCACCCGCGGGTAGACCGGCGCCCGGTCGGTGGTGATCTCAACCGGAGCAGGGCCAGCCTTCAGCGCCCGGGCGAAAAACGCCCGTGAAGCCGCGCCGTCGCGGCGTGCGGAGGCCAGGACGTCGATGACCTGGCCGTGCTGGTCGATCGCCCTGTACAGGTAGGTCCAGCGGCCGGCGACCTTGACGTAGGTTTCGTCGACGAACCACCGATTCGCCGTCGCGTGGCGGGCGGGGCGGGCGGCGTCGATGAACTGGGGGGTAAAGGTCTGCACCCAGCGGAAGATGGTGACGTGGTCGACCTCGATGCCGCGCTCGGCGAGCAGTTCTTCGACATCGCGGTAGGAAAGCGCGTAGCGCAGGTACCAGCGCACCGCGGCCGCGATGATCTCCCGTGGGAATCGGTAGCCGGCCGGAGCCGAGGAGGTAGACGCCGACGTGATCACGCGATCAGTGTCCTCATCCGAGGGCAGCCAAGCCAACGCAAGAGTGCCCAGCTCGGCGATCGCCATCACACCGACACCGCGCGGCCCGCACAGCCACTTGCGGCTCGTCCCGTAGATGTGCATCGGCATCGGAGACCGCGTCGAGGTGACCCAGGGCCCGTGATGCGTCGATCCACACCGGGACCACCGCTGGGTGACACAGCTCGACGATCGCGGCGACCGGCTGGCGAGCCCGCGGTAGGCGACGAGCTGGTCCAGGTGCAGCACCGACGGGCGGTTCGTTGCGAGATAGCCCGGCAGCGCGTCAAGGTCGATCTGGCCGGTGCCGTCGACGGGCAGCTGACGTACCTCGAGCCCGTGCATGCGGAAGGCGCGCAGGTTGTGCCTACTCACTCGGCGCGACGGCGACGCTCGGGTGTTCGGGCAGTGGCCAGGCAAAGAGTAAGGCCTGCAGCGCGGCGGTCGCGCTCTCGAGCAAGGCGACGTCGTCAGCCGGGAACCCCAGCGGTCCACCGAGCTGGGCGCGGCCGGTCTCCAGGGTTGTCGCTGCGGAGCCCTCGGCGATGTAGGCGCCGACCTGCGACTCAGACAGCAGATGGTCGGGACCGCGCGCTGCACGGCCAGTGACGTACGCCCGGCCGCGGCGCTGTCGAGATGGATGCCGGCGAACGCTGGTCGCGCCCTCGCCCACCCGTCCAGAGCTCGTTCACGTCCGAGGGCGGGCCAGCGTCAAAGCGAAGTCGCCATCGGGATCGGTCCATACCTGCGCGACGTCGAAGCCCGCCATAGTGAGCTCGGCGCTGATGCCCTCCACCCTGAACTTCGCGGAGATCTCGGTGCGCATCAGCTCGCCGCGCGCGAACTCGACTTGCAGGTCGAGGGCCTCGACCGTCACCACCTGATCGCGTAGCGAGAGCAGGTGCATCTCGATCCACTCGTGCTCGGCGTTCCACAGCGCGGCGTGATCGAACCAGGCTTCGTCGAAGTCGGCGTTCAGCGCCCGGTTGACCACCGTCAGCACATTGCGGTTGAAGGCAGCGGTGACCCCGGCCGCGTCGTCGTAGGCACGCTGCAGCCGGCCCGCGTTCTTCACCAGATCGGTGCCGAGCAGGAAGGTGTCGCCGGGGCGCATCGTGGCGCGGAGGTTGGCGAGGAACTGGGCGCGGGCGACTGGCTCCAGGTTGCCGATGGTCGATCCGAGGAACGCGATCATGCGGGACGGGTAGACCGGCAGCAGATCGAGGTGCTCCTCGAAGTCGCCGACCACCGGCTGCACCGAGAGACCCGGGTACTCGACGCCGATGGTCTCGGCAGCCTCGACCAGCACCACCGGGTCGACGTCGAACGGCACGAACCGCTCCAGTGCGCCGCTCGTCGTCAGCGCGCTGAGCAGCAGCCGTGTCTTGGCTGAAGTACCGCTGCCAAGTTCGACGAGGGTGCCTGCGCCGGAAAGTGCAGCGATGGCGTCGGAGTACAGCGCGAGGACCGCAGTCTCGGCGCGGGTCGGGTAGTACTCGGGCAGCCGGGTGATCTCGTCGAAGAGGTCACTGCCGAGTGCGTCGTAGAAGTACTTCGGTGGCAGTGTCTTCGGCGTCGAGGTCAATCCGGCGCGGACGTCGCGGCGTAGTGCCTCGAGGTAGGCGGACGGGGCGAGGTGGACCTCGATCTCGGTGGGCATTCAGGGCTCCAGGTTGGTGATCGTTATCTGGAGGCCGGTCACGTCGACCAGGCAGTGATCGGGGACATCGGTCCAGTTCGGGTTGTCATCGAAGGGTTCACTGGCGACGACGACGCCGTCGGCGGTGCGCAGCGTGCAGAGCGTGTCGCCCCAGGTGGTGGCGAGGATCCGCTCCCCGTCGGTGAGCAGCAGGTTCAGCCGGGCCTTCGGATCGCGGACGCCCAGGTCGGCGACGATCTTGCCGACGTCGGCGGGGTCGCGGGAGAAGACGTAGGCGGCGACCTGCGCGGCATCGCAGACCGATTCGGCGCCTTGCCGCGGGCCAAGGACCGTGCGGTCCATGACGCCGTTGTGGGAGAGCAGCCACTGCCCGGAGAGGAACGGAGCGCAGGCGCTCTCGTCGTTCGGCATGCCTACGGTCGCCGACCGCACGGCAGCCAGCACGGCCCCGGAGCGAATGGTGGGGGCGATCGACTGGAACGACGCGTCGCTCCACAGTGGGCGATCCGAACGCCAGCGCGCAGGGGCTGACCCGGCGGGTGGGTAGTAGCCCACGCCCCAGCCGTCGGCGTTCATGGTGCCGTTGCGCTGCCGGCGCGGGCGGTAGGACTGGACGAGCAGCCCGTGCTCCGGCTCCAGGACGAGTTCAGCGAGCGTGCGAGGCTGGCCGAGCCAGGCGAGGTGTCGGCACATCGCGCTTACGCATCCCAGGCGAGGCGAAGACCGGTGAAGATTTGGCGACGGATCGGATGATCCCAGTTGCGGAACGACGGGCGGATCGTCGACGAGGCGACCGCCCACGAGCCGCCGCGCAGCACCTTGTAGTCGCCGCCGAAGAACGGCTCGCTGTAGGTGCGGTAGATCATCGGCTGGAAGCCCGGCCACGGATGGAAGTCCGACGACGTCCACTCCCACACGTCGCCAATCATCTGCTCCGCCCCGTAGGCGGAGGCCGAGGCGGGGTAAGCGCCGATCGGGGCGGGTCGTAGCGCGCCGCCGTCCAAATTCGTCAACGCCTGCGACGGCTCGGTGGTACCCCACGGCCAGACCCGGCGGCGGCCCGCGGCGGGATCCCAGACACAGGCCTTCTCCCACTCGATCTCGGTCGGCAGCCGTGCCCCGGACCAGGCGGCGAAGGCCTCGGCCTCGAAGTAGCTGACGTGCTGGACTGGCTCGTTCGGCGGTACCTCTTCCTCGACACCAAAGCGGAGACGGGTGCCTGAAGCCGTCCAGAACTTCGGGCGGGCCAGGTCGGCCTCGACACGGTGCGCCCAGCCGCGGGTCGACCACCAGCGCGGCTCGTTGTATCCGCCGGCGTCGATGAACTCGGCCCATTGCGCGTTGCTGACCGGTGCCCGCCCGATCCAGAACGATGCGACGTCGACGGTGTGGGCGGGGCGCTCGTTGTCCAGGGAGAACGGCTCGTCGGTGGCGTCGACCCCGAGCACGAACGGACCGCCAGGAACAAGCACTCGCTCGCTGTCGAGCCTCCGGCCGACCGGTAGCGGCTCGGCGACCAGGACAGGTGGGCCGGTGCGCAGCTGCAGGGTGGCGAGCATCGTCTCGTCGTGCTGCTGCTCGTGCTGCACCACCATCCCGGCCGTGAAGAGCGACTCCGGGTCGTCGGGGGTCCGCTCCAGCCGATCCAGGACCGCGCCGCGCACCTCGTCGCAGTACTCGCGGGCCGCCACCGGCGGGAGCAACGGCAGGGCAGGCCGGTCGGCGCGGGCGTGCCTGAAGGCGTCGTAGAGGAAGTCGACATCCGGCGGAAGCATGCCCGGGCGATCCGGATTCCCGGCCCGGAGCAGCCAGAGCTCCTCCTGCTGACCGATGTGCGCGAGGTCCCAGACCAGCGGGCTCATCAACGGGTCGTGCTGAGCCAGCAGCGTCGGCTCGTCGAGATCGGTCAGATGCAGGGTGCGCCGGCGCGCGACGTCCAGCCGGCGGGCCACGATCTCACGCATGGGCCACCTCACCGAGGAAGGCCTCGACACCGATCTCGGTGATCCGGTTGGCGGCGAGATCGCCGGGACAGCGCCCGGCGTCGACGAGTTCGGCCAGATCGGCGACGGCGCTGCGCAGTTCGGCGGGGACCCGGTCGACCGCGATCGCCAGGCACCGACGAGCCGACGCTGCAAGCATGGGGTCCGCCAGGCCCGCTCGGGCTGCAGTCTCCCAGCGTCCGGCGGTGGGTTCGCTGGCCTCGGCTGCGAGCTGGGCGGCCACCGAGTCGTCCATCAGGGTCGCGGTGACCGCGGCGACGGCCGGCCACCAGCGGGGTGCGCTGACGTCGAGGTAGCGCAGCTCGAGGTAGCCACGCAGCCGAACCGGCGGGAAGAGCGTGCTCAGGTGGGTGCGCAGATCGTCGAGGGTGGGTAGCCGGTCAGCCAGCCGCACCCGGCCCGAGAGCCAGGCGCTGAACGGGATCGCCTTGGCGACTACCATCGCGTCGCCGGAGTCGGTGCAGGCGAAGAGTACGGGGGCGGCCAGCGCATAGCGGACCCAGTCCGCAGCCGGATCGCCGGACGGCACGACCACGCCGCTGGTCCGCGGGTCGAGGCCGGACCACGCACGCTGCCGGGCTGAGGCCCAGCCGGTGTCACGGCCGGCGAGCCAGGGTGACGAGGCCGCGATCGCGCTCAGCGTCGGGCCGAGCTGGTAGGCCAGTGCAACCCGTTCGGCCCAGCCGGACTTCGGGCCTGCCTGCAGGTTCACCTGCAGCGCGGCGGTGGAGCACATCATCGTGGCACCGGCCTCGGCCCGTCCGGTGGAGACGAAGTGACGTTCCATCGCCCGGTAGCGGGGGCGGGGGTTGATGCGCTCCGGCGCCCGCAGCGGGTCCGCACCGAGGTGGGCCAGGCCGAGGCCGTGCTCGGTCAGGACAAGACGGATGCGCTGCTCGTCGTAGCGCATCGCCGCGACCGCCGCGCCGACGCCGGAGGCAGGTGCTCCGGAGAGCTCGACC
>JALZAI010000260.1 GCA_030948475.1 Actinomycetota bacterium | reverse complement strand
CGGCCGCCCGCGCCTCGGTAACCGGTATCGAGGAGACCGCGGTGCGAGCCCTGGTCAAGCTCGAGCAGGTGCTGCCGGCGCACCTCCGTCGCCGCGTCGCCGCGCTCGGCTCGGCGATGCTCACGCTCCCGGTCTCAGGTCCGACGGTCGACCCGCAGCACCTGACGGTGATCGCCGCGGCCTGCCGCGACTCGGAGTGCCTGCGCTTCGGCTATCGGGCCCGCGATGGCACCGACAGCCGGCGCGAGGTCGAGCCCCACTCGCTCGTGAACCTTGGCCGCCGCTGGTACCTCGTCGCGTGGGACCGTCGGCGCGAGAACTGGCGAACCTTCCGTATCGACCGCTTGACCAAGCCGGCGTCCACGGGCTGGCGCTTCACGCCGCGCAGGCTGCCCGCCAAGAACGCGGCGGCGTACGTCGAGCAGAGCATCACCGGGGCGCGGCACCGCTTCGAGGCTCGAGTCACCCTGCACGCCGCCGCGGCGGAGATCACCGGTCGCATCCCGGCGTACTGGGGCACGATCGTGCCGACGGACGCGCACACCTGTGAGTACCGGACCGGCGACGACGATCTCCGCTGGCTGGCGCTGCGCATCGCCATGGTCGGCGTCGACTTCGAGGTGCACGAGCCGCCTGAGCTGGTCGAGCACCTCCGGGCGCTGGCGCTCCGGCTCACGCGCGCGACTCGCTGAGCGCGAAGCAGCAACACGCGCGCTGCGGCTCGACATACGAATCGGGCGCAGTCGACAACCCCGGCGGTGGTGTGCCCGCCGCCTCATGTCGGCCCTGCTATCAGTCGGAGGGCTTGATCCCGAAGCCCTTGAAGAACGTGTAACAGAAGACACCGTCGGCCTCGGTGGTTCGGTGCAGCGCCCGAACTCCGTCGTCGAACCTCGCCGGGTCGATCAGACCGGCCGCTGTCGCTGCTCCGCGAACGCCTTCGATCATGGCGGTGAACGTCTTCCTGGTGAAGCCGTCGACGAGCTCGGGCCGGCTCGCGTCGACGTACACCACGCGCGGAGAGACGCGGACCCCGTCGAACCCCGCCGCGACCATCAGCGGGTAGACCCGCCGGCCGATCAGAGCATCCCCGCCCGCGCGGCGCTGCAGCTCGACCTGGCACTCAATTGCCGCTCGGGCCGCCGGGCTGTCGGGATGAAAGTAGGCCGAGCCGTGATCGCCCTCGATAACGGTGATGGTGCCCCCGGGCCGCAGCAGCCGGCCCAGGGCGGCCAGGGACGCCGTGGGTCGGGCAAGATGCTCGAGCACGAAACAGACGAACACGTGGTCGAAGGCCTCCCGCCCGAACGGCAGCGTGAGGCGTCGCCGTGTCGAAACTCCACGTTTCCGACTCCCGCGGCGTCGGCTCGCCGCTTGGCCTCGGCCACCGACTCGGCCGACAGATCGACCGACGTGAGCCGCGCCTGCGGGCTGCGTTGCGCCAGGGTGATCGTCTGCGCGCCCACACCGCACCCGACCTCCAACACGGTGCTCTCGGGCGGGTAGATGGTGTCGCGATGCAATAGCTCGGCCAGCGTGCCGGCTTGGTCCAGCAGCCGGGCATGCTCGGGCGGGTCATAGCCGTGGACGTAGCGCCGGCCGATCGACACCGGTACTACCAGCAGGCCAGGGGATCAGACAAGTGCCTCCCCGCGGAATTGAGGTGATTCTGGCTCCCTGGAGGCGAACATGGCGATGGCTACGAGCACCCCCCAGCAGAGGAACCACGGGTCCCACAGAAACGCGTGCCAGGCCAAGGCCCGATGATCTGAGTGGCGTGATGGGGTCAGGATGCCGACTTGGACCAGCAGCCCGACGACGGTCAGGACGAGTCCGTAGACCGTCAGCACGGCGCCCTCGATCCAGGCCAGCGTACGAGGCCACGGGCGCCCGGAGAGATAGCCGGCGCCTCGGATCACGGCCACGGGCAGGACTGCCGCGCATAGCTTGAGGACGGCCGTGCTCCACACGAGGATCAGCGAGCCGGCCGATCCGCTGCGCGCTTCGCGCTCCAGCGCTCCACCCAACGTGTCCAGCAGCGCGGTCCCGCCTAGTCCCCAGTAGGCACTGACCGCCGCATATCCGGCGCCGAGGACGAAGGCCGCCCATGCCGCGGCTACCGCGACACGGTGAGTCACCGAGCGTTTGCCTGCAGCCATGCCGCAAACGTTCGCATGCCGCGCGCGTCGGGGTATGCCCGATGCGTGAACCGCGTTAGCCTTGACCGCAGCACCATGAGCGTGATCATGTACGTCAAGCCCGGCTGCCCCTACTGCCAGGCGGCTCGCGAGCACCTGGCGGCCGAGGGTGAGACCGTCGAGGAACGCGACGCGACGCAGAGCGCGGCCTGGAAGGCCGAGCTCATGAGTCACACCAACGACCGGGGGATCGTCCCCACGATCGTCGGCGGCGACGGCAAGCTGCAGGTTGGCTTCCCGCCGGGGCGCGGCTGACGGGTCCACTGAGCGGGCGGTCGCCCGCCGACCTCACGCGGTCGGACCGGCCCGAACTACCCGGGGTCAGCGTGACTGTCCTGATTAGGTCGCTGTGCACACGGGCATGGTAGGAACGTGCGGGTAGCCCTGAGGATGGCGTCTCTGTTGCTGGTGGGATTGGCTTTGGCTGTGATCGTGACCCCGGCCTTGGGCAAGCGGACCCAGGCCGTCGGCACCGGCGGTGCGGTCGCCTCGGACACCGTTCAGGCCACCCGCGCCGGCCTCAACATCCTCAGGCACGGCGGCAACGCGGTCGACGCCGCCGTCGCCGTCGCCTCGACA
>JALZAI010000248.1 GCA_030948475.1 Actinomycetota bacterium | reverse complement strand
CGTCGAGGCTCGCCGCCAGTCCCCGGCGGGGAGCCTCGACTAACGTCCCGGCCAGGACTGCGCAGGACTGCCCAGCGCAGACACCGGTCGGCCATTTGCGCGAGCACGTCGAAAGACAGTAACGGCGAAGGTGGTGTCGTCTCGGAAGGGACGCAGATCCCAGGTAGCGAAGCGGTGCTCCTTCTCGAGTCCGGCGCCCTTCGCATGGGCGTCAAGGTCGGTCAACGGATAGCCGCGGTCGAGCCCGAATCCGACGATGACCAGGCCGTCCAACCGGACGTGCCGGGTCACCCGGTCGAGTACGGCGGGCTCTGTTCCGGCGGCTACGAACGCCAAGACGTTGCCGGCGATGACGGCGGCGTCGAAAGGCTCCGAGTCGCCGAGACGGGCGAGGTCGAGTTCGGCGAGATCGGCTACCAGCCACCGCGGGCCGGGATGATCGGCTTCCGCGGCGGCGATCAACTCGGGGTCGACGTCAACACCGACGACCTCATGTCCGCGGGCGGCGAGTTCGGCGCCGACCCGGCCGGGCCCGCAGCCGGCGTCCAGGATGCGCGAGCCACGGGGGAGCATCGCGTCCACCATCCGTGCCTCGCCGGCGAGATCCGCCCCGTCGGCTGCCATGCGCCGGAACCGTTCGATGTACCAACGGGAGTGGCCGGCGTCATGGTCGGTAACCCAGCGGGTCAATTCGCTCACGTGATCACCCTAGGCGTCAGGGGGCCGTTGGTCGCGGCATCGATAGGACCTAGGACCGTACCGAGGTCGGGCTGGTCATGAAGCGGGCTCACGCTGACGTGCGCGGCTGATGAATGAGGATGCGATGACGACCAAGACACTGGACCGGACACGGACGACGGCCAAGACCCCTGTTCCCCGCAAAGCCCTGATCATGCTCGCCCTGGCTACCGTCGGCTTCGCGGTGAACTTCTGGGCGTGGGCGCTGCTGAGCCCACTCGGGCCGGGCTTAAAGGAAGCGCTGCAGCTGTCGG
This sequence comes from Actinomycetota bacterium, assembly GCA_030948475.1. Taxonomy (GTDB): domain Bacteria; phylum Actinomycetota; class Actinomycetes; order Mycobacteriales; family Jatrophihabitantaceae; genus JALZAI01. The sequence goes on along the minus strand of JALZAI010000248.1, from coordinate 1,191 downwards.
CGTTTCAGCAGGCGCTGCTGGTGGCGGTCCCGGTCGTCGTCGGGTCTCTCGGCCGGATCCCGGTCGGCGCCCTGACCGACCGGTTCGGTGGCCGGGTGATGTTCCCGGTCGTGTCGTTCCTGACGATCGTCCCGGTGTTGTTCATCGGCTACGCCGGACATTCGAGCCTCGCTGCGCTGCTCGCGGGTGGATTCTTCCTCGGCATCGCGGGCACCGCGTTCGCGGTCGGGGTGCCGTTCGTCAGCGCATGGTTCCCCCCGGAGCGTCGGGGTTTCGCAATCGGTATCTTCGGCGCGGGCATGGGCGGTACCGCCATCAGCGCGCTGACGACCGTCAAGCTCGTCAAGGCGCACGGCATGGCCGCGCCGTTCCTGATCACCGCGGTCGTGCTCGCCCTGTACGGCATCCTGGCCGCGCTGCTGCTGCGTGACGCGCCCGGGCGCGTGGGACCCGGCGGCCCGCTGACCCGCCGACTCGGCGCGACCCTGCGACTGCGGATCACCTGGCAGGCCTCGGCGTTGTACGCCGTCGGCTTCGGTGGCTATGTCGCCTTCAGCGTGTACCTGCCGACCTACCTCAAGAGCGCCTACAGCCTGGCCAAACCGACGCGGCAAACAAGATGGCCGGCTTCGTCCTGCTGGCGGTTCTCATGCGCCCGGTCGGTGGCTGGCTGTCGGACCGGGTCGGCCCGATCCCGGTCCTGGGCACCGCATTCGGAGTTGTCGCGGCGACTGCCCTCGTCCAGTCCGCCACCCCGGCTCTCGCGCCTACGGCGACCTTGGCATTCCTGGTCATGGCCGCTGCCCTCGGCGCCGCGTCCGGTGGGGTGTTCGCCCTGGTCGCCCAGCGGGCGCCGGCCAACAAGGTCGGAGCCGTCACCGGCGTCGTCGGTGCGGCCGGGGGACTCGGCGGGTTCGTCCCGCCGCTGATCATGGGCGAGCTGTACGGGCGACTCGGCAACTACGCACTTGGTCTGATCGCACTGGCGGCGGTCGGTGTCCTGGCCCTTGTGATGACGGCGACGGTGATCCGCACGCCTGCCGTCACCACGGACTGACGGGGCGGGCGATGTGCGAATACTGCGGGTGCCAGTCGCTGGAATCGATCGCGGAGCTGACCCGCGAACACGACCGGGTCGTGAATCTCATCCGCCCAGATCCGGCCCGCTCACCAGCAGCACGATCTCGCCTC
>JALZAI010000234.1 GCA_030948475.1 Actinomycetota bacterium | reverse complement strand
GGCCGGACGCCCACGCGCGGTAGTCCTTGAGCGCGAGACGTAGTGGGTTGACCTTGCGCAGCGCGCAGCATTGGTCGGGGTTGCGTTCATAGAGGCGCACGCCGAAGCTGGCGTCCTGCTGCTCGACACTCTGCCGCGGCATGATCGTGCGGACGGTGACCGGAAGGGTGGCGGCAACCGCGTCGCGAGTTCCGATGGTCTCCGCGAAGTGGTAGCCGGTGTCGAGAAACACTACGTCCACGCCCGCACGTACCCGAGAGGCCAGATGTGCGACGACGGTGTCGGCCATGCTCGAGGTGACGCACCAGTCGCCGTCGAACTGCTCGTCGGCCCAGCCGAGTATTTCTGTCGCGGATGCGCCTTTGAGCTCGTCGCCCGCCCTGACGGCGATCCGGCGCAACTCTTCGACGTCCGGCAAAACACTTGTCATAGCAGCCATTGCTCGTCGGCGCGGGTCACATAGGCGGCGAACGACTCTCCGGTCTCCCGGCGGCCGAGGTAGCCACGCAGCACGCGTTCGGCGTAGTCCGGTGCCTGCTCGGCGGTCACCTTCAACCCGCGGAACTTGCGACCGAATTCCGCGTCGCTGCCCATCTGTCCGCCGAGGTGTACCTGGAAGGCTTCCTCGTCGCCGTTCGGACCCTTCTGCACCATCCCTTTGAATCCGATGTCGGCGACCTGAAAGCGGGCGCAAGAGTTGGGGCACCCATTGACGTTGATCGTGATCGGGGTGTCGAAGTCGGGCAGCCGCTTGTCGAGCTCCTCGCGGATCGTCTGCGCGCGTCCCTTCGTCTCAACCAGTGCGAGCTTGCAGAACTCGATGCCGGTGCACGCGATCGTCCCGCGTTGGAAGGCGCTCGGCTCGACCGCGAGGCCGAGCAGGTCCAGCTCCCTGGTCAGTTCCGTGGTGTCCTGCCGAGCGACGTCCAGCACGACGATGCCCTGCTGCGCCGTGAGCGCGGTCCGTCCGCCGCCGAGCCGGTCGGCGAGCTCGGCGACCTGGCGCAGATTGGTACCGGACGTCCGTCCGGATCTCGTCGACGCGCCTACCGACAGCAGGCCGTTGTTCTGCTCGCGGACACCGGTGTGATCGCGGTGCGCCGGCGAGGCAGGTGGGGCGGGTCCGTCGGGCAGCTTCGCCTTCAGATACTGCGTCTCGAGCACCTGGCGGAACTTCTCGGGACCCCAGTCGGCCATCAGGAACTTCAGTCGCGCGTGGTTGCGGGAGCGCCGGTAGCCGTAGTCGCGAAAGATCGACGTCACGCCGGCCCACACGTCGCTCACCTGGTCGGGACGGACGAACGCGCCGAGACGCTGCGCGAACTTCGGGTTGGTGGACAGGCCGCCGCCGACCCAGAGGTCGAAACCCGGCTTGCCGTCGGGCCCGGTGACCCCGACGAAGGAGACGTCGTTGATCTCATGGTTCGTGCAGTGCTGCGCGCAGCCGGAGATGGACGTCTTGAACTTGCGCGGGAGGTTGGAGAACGCCGGATCGCCGAGGAATCTCTCGACCGTCTCGCGCAGCGCAGGCCCGGCGTCGAGGACGGAGTCGGCGGCGACCCCTTCGAGCGGGCACCCGAGCATGACCCGTGGAGTGTCACCGCAGGCCTCGGTCGTGGACAGGCCGACCGCCTCGAGCTTGTTCCAGATCGCCGGGACGTCCTCGATGCGGATCCAGTGCAGCTGGATGTTCTGCCGGTCGGTGATGTCGGCGAGATCGCGTCCGTAGTCGGTGGCGATGTCGGCGACGACGCGCAGCTGGGCGCTGGTAAGGACGCCGCCGTCTACGCGGATGCGCATCATGAACAACTCGTCCTCGAGCTCCTCCGGTTCCAGCGTCGCGGTTTGGCCGCCCGGGATGCCCTGCCGACGTTGGGTGTAGAGGCCGTACCAGCGCATCCGCCCGCGCAGGTCCGCCGGATCGATGCCGCCGAATCCGGTGTGTTGGTAGATGTCGATGATTCGCTGCCGAACCAGCAGTCCGTCGTTGTCGCGCTTGCCGCGCTCGTTCTGGTTCAGCGGTTCTTTGTATCCGAGGGCCCACTGGCCCTGTCCTCGACGCGCGGGCATAGCGCGTGTCCCTTCGACAGAAAGCGTGCGGTGGATGTCAGCGGCGCGCGAGGCGTCGCGAGGGCATCAACAAGCCGCGACGGTCACCCGTACCAGGTCGATGTGCCGACGCGACGTGAGCAGGAAGTCCACCAGTCGCATCCGTCCATGATTCCACACGCGCGACACAATGGGTGCGGTGTCCGGGTTTCCGTTGCTGCTCGACGTCGCGGGCCGACGCGTGCTCGTCGTCGGCGGCGGGACGGTCGCGACGCGACGGGTAGCGGCGCTGCTGGACGCGGGCGCCGCCGTAACGGTCGTCGCTCCCGAAGTGGCGCCGGCGCTGCTGGAGCTCGAAGTCACAGTGTCGCGGCGTCCGTTCTCGATCGGCGACCTGGTGGGTAGCTGGCTCGTGCTCGCCTGCACGGACGACCCGGCGGTAAACGCACTCGTGGCGGACGAGGCCGAGCGGTTGCGGATCTTCTGCGTGCGGGCGGACGCGGCCGGGGGCGGCACAGCGCGGACGCCCGCTGTGCTGCGACGCGACGGGTTGACAGTTGCGGTCAACGGCGGGGACGACCCGCGGCGGGCCACCGCCCTGCGCGACGCGATCTCGCTGGCGCTCGATCTGGGCGAGCTGCCCGCTCGCCCGGCACGCACCGCGTCCGCCGGATCGGTCACGTTGGTCGGCGGCGGGCCGGGCAATCCGGACCTGATCACCGTCCGCGGGCGCCGGCTGGTGGCATCGGCCGACGTGGTCGTGGTCGACCGCCTGGCGCCACGCGCCTTGCTGGCTGAATTGCCGGACGGCGTGGAGATCATCGACAGCGGAAAGTCGGCGCACCGGCACAACCTGTCGCAGTCCGAGATCAACGAGGTGTTGGTCGAGCGGGCACGCGCGGGCAAGCGGGTCGTGCGGCTCAAGGGGGGTGACCCGTTCGTCTTCGGACGCGGCGGGGAGGAATGGCTGGCCTGCGTCGCCGCGGGGATCCCGGTGACGGTCGTGCCTGGCATCAGCTCGGCGCTCGCCGCACCGGCCGCGGCCGGGATCCCACTCACCCACCGCGGGGTTGCGTCCGACTTCACGGTGGTGTCCGGTCACCTCGATCCGGGACGCGCTCCCGACCACGGTGTCGACTGGCCCGGGCTCGCGGTGGGTGGCGGCACGCTGGTGTTACTCATGTCGATGGATCGTCTCGGGTTGATCGCGGACGAGCTGATCCGGCACGGACGCGCGTCGTCCACCCCGTCGGCGGTGGTCTACCGGGCGACGCTGCCGGGGGAGACGGTGGTGCGGGCCCCGCTGTCCGAGCTGGCCGAGGCGGCCGAGCGGGCCGGCGTCGGCGCTCCCGCGGTGACCGTGATCGGCGCGGTGGTCGACGTGCTTTACCCGTCGGCCCAACCGGACCAGCCGCCGCCGTCGGGTCGCTGACGGCTGCGCTTGGCCAGATCAATCCGCGTCGCTGGCGGCCTGGGCCGGTACTGGCCAGCCATGATCACCGAGAACCTCTGGTGGCGACGAAATTGTCGTACCTCCGCCAGAGGATGGACGGCGTCGGAAAGTTCGGCTATGATTAGAACATCAGTTCGAAGGAGGTTTGCGACATGAGGGGTACCCGGGTGCCGCCCCAGAGTGGTGCCACCCCAGCGTTGGTGCTGCTGGGTCAAGCACGCCAGGCGCTAGCCCAAGCCGCCGTCATTCCCGACGCCGGCGAGCGGTTCTGCCGCGCCCATCTCGCCGCCCTCCGTAGCGCGGCCGCCCTG
>JALZAI010000212.1 GCA_030948475.1 Actinomycetota bacterium | reverse complement strand
CGCACCCCGATGGCCGCCTTCCAGACCCTGCTAGGCCTGCAATCCCAACAACCACCGACCACCTACCGGCAGATCGTCGCGAGGCCTGAGCCGGTGCCGGCGCACCTGATCTAACCGGATAAGCATGAGTGACTTATATAGTGAGGCTATGGGACTGCACGCGGACCTTGACGAGATCGCGGACGGTCTCGAGCGGTTGTCGATGTGAATGCGGCGCTTGCCTTCCGCTTCATCGGCGGTGGGCTCGCGCCCTTCGCCGCCGGGAAGCTGGTCGAGCACTACAACCCGCACGTGCCCTTCGTGATCGGCGCGGTCACCGTCGTCCTGGCCGCCGTGCTGCTCTCCACCGTCCACCGGGCGCTCACCGCGGTCGACGACGGCGAGCCGTCGCAGGCTGTGCAGACCGTCGACGATCTTCATGTGCGGGTGGACGCCTAGGCCATCGCTCGAAGCCGGCATGAAGATCAGCCGGTGGACGGCGGGTTGCTACCCTCGTCCGCACGCGCGACCGGGTCACCGGGCAGCGATGCCGAGCGGGAAGGCAAGGAGGTGCCCGGTGGCGTTTCGGCGCAGAGCCCCGCGCGGGCCGGAGCGCAGCCATTCGCTGTTCCCCGGCTTCGCCGACGTGGCCGAGATCGGAGTCGGCAGGCTGGCCGCCGTCTTCCGCGCCCGCGAGATCGCTACGCACCGCCTCGTCGCGCTGAAGCTGCTCAACGTGCGCGATGCGCCTGAGCTCGCCCTCCAGCGGTTCCATCGAGAGTCGGTCGCGCTCGGCGCGCTGAGCTCCCACCCGCACATCGTGACGCTGTACCGCACGCTCTGGACGCCGGACGGACGCCCCTTCCTCGTCCTCGAACTGTGCTCCGGCGCGGTCGCCGACTGTCTGCATAACGGCGCCGGACTACCCGCCCGCGACGCGGTCGCCATCGGGGTCAAGGTCGCGGGCGCACTCGAAGCAGCGCACCGCGAGGGGATCCTGCATCGCGACGTGAAACCGCAGAGCATCCTGGTCACCGAGTTCGGGGAGCCGGCGCTCGCCGACTTCGGTGTCGCCGCCCTGCAGTCCGCAACGCAGGTGAGCGCTGGAATCTTCGACGTCACGACCCTGCACGCCGCGCCGGAACTGCTCGAGGGTGGCGCGACGTCCGCGGCGACCGACGTCTACGAGTTGGCGTCCTCGCTGTACCAGCTGATCGCCGGGCAGGCGGCGTTCCGGGCCGACGAAGGGCAGTCCCCGGCCTCGGTGATCCTGCGGATCCTGCGCGACCCGGTGCGCCCACTCGCCGGGGTGGACGTGCCGGGGCAGCTCTCCGACCTGCTTCTCCGCGCGATGTCCAAGGACCGCGATGCGCGCCCGCCGACGGCGGAGGAGTTCGCGGCCGAGCTGTGGCGCGTGGAGGTACAGCAGGGCTGGCCGCGCACCGAATTGCTGATCCGCGATCCCGCGGCCGACCCCCGCACCGGATTGGTTCGGGCCGCCGAGCCGGCACCGTCGCCGGCGCATGCCGCCCCCGATACCCGGCCCGACGCCACGGACGAGCCGTACCCGATCCCGCCGTCCTGCGGAGCCGACTCCCCGGCGTCGCCGTCCCGCGCCGAACCGGCGGGAAGCGGCGTGCCCGTCTGGGCCACCCGCACCCGATCGGGCGCAGATCGCTGAAGCACGGAGGCTACCGGCGCCGGCGGCCCCGATGGCGGGCTGTGCGTTCCGGCGTCCGCGACGACGTGGTAGCCGCCATGGGCGCCCGTCCGAGCGGACCTCCGGACCGGCGGTTGTAGCGTAGTGCCGCCCTCGCCCTGGCTCGGAACCCGAGCTGGCCAAACACCGAACGACGCAGCTGGTCGTGCGTCGCCCAGGCGTCGTCGACATCGGCCGCTTGTACCACCGTGACCGCGCTGTACGCTGCCGCGTTCGCGCTCTGCCCGAGCGCGGCAGCCTGCTCGCCGGGTGTCGTTCCGAATTGCGCGGCGGCCAGCTCGGCGATCTCGGCGCTGGTCAAGGCGGACAGCCCCGGCAAACCGGCCTCGGTCAACACGTCGATGCTTTCCTGCCACGCGCCCAGCAGCTGGGTGCGGGGATCCGTCGCGCGCCGACGCCGTCGGGCCCGTACCCGCTTGCGCGACGCGAGGATCAGAAGCAGCGCGAGCGCCAGCACGCCGGTCACGACGAGCAGCGCGACGAGCAGTCCTTGCTTCGAGGACGCGTTGGCGTCGGGCACGTCGCTCTTCTTCGCGATCGCATGCCCGCCGCTGGCGCTCGTGATCAGCGCGTTCTGGCTGGGCGGCCGGCTCGACTTGGGTGAGGACGCTGCGGCGGGTTCGGGCTGTTGCGCGTTAGGGGCGTATTGGCCGGGCGCGG
>JALZAI010000209.1 GCA_030948475.1 Actinomycetota bacterium | reverse complement strand
GACCGGGTCCGAGCTGAGCACCCGGCTGATCCGTGCGGTGTCGACGGCCTGCTCGGCCAGCGCGGCTGCTGCCGCAGCGGTGCGGACGATGCCGCTCGCGAACCCCCACGCGCCGTCGTGCACGACGCGGACGCTGAGGCCGATGTCCTCGGTGTCCGAACTCGAATCCAGCCGGGCGTCCCGCAGCGACAACGAGGCGACGCGGGTGCGCTGCAGGCGGAAGTCGGCGTGCTCGGCACCCAGCTCACCTGCCCGCAGCAGCGCGGCGCCGGCCAGCTCGCGAAGCGGCAGCGCGAGAAACGAGGAGTCGAAGTCGGGCATATTGCGAACCTACAAGCCTCGCAAGGTTCGCTCACGTGCAGGCGGGCAACCCCTTGCCGTAGCCAGTGACGAAGGACTGGATCCGTTGCACGCCAGTGGTGCCGCGCGCGCTGAACGCGCGGTCGAGGCCGACCAGATTCAGCACCGCCGAGGTCGCCTCGTCCATGTCCGGCGGCGAAAGGATGAACGGGTGCACGGCTGGGTCGCCCGACGCGATATTGATGTCGTGCGCGTACGCGCCGGAGTAGCAGATCGCCGACAGCAGGCCGTCGCGGTCATCGATCGAGCGGCCGAAGAACTGATGGCGCGCGGCCATACCCCAGCTGATCGCGAGCATCATCCCGAACGCGAAGTCGCCCGGCTGGTTCTTGACCAGACTGACGTCGCCCGTGCTCTGGTCCACTCTTCGGTCGGTGATGCTGTAGTACGCCTGCCGTGCGAAGCCGGTGCTGTAATAGACGGTGTTGTCGGCCGGGCAGTACCCGATCTCGCTCGCGGGGTTGGCGCTGCCGCATTTCGGGTGCGCCGCCTCGGTTAACTTCACGTCGCTGAAGGTGGCGTTGACGCTCGTTGCGGACTGCTTCCAGAACCGGTTGAGATCGCCTGGCGGCCCGTTCGGTTTGAGGAAAACGCTGAGCGGCGCGTTTCCGCCGGTCGCGCGGTCGCTGTCGCTCACGAAAGGGCGCTCGGTGAATGTCCTGTAGAAATAGGCATTCGAGTAGCAGTAGCTGACCCCGTGGGCGATGCCGTCGCCGACCGCACTGACGCGGTCGAAGCCGTTGCCGTGGCTGATGTTGCTCTGCGGAGCCGGGGTGCTGTCCCGGATCTGTAGGAAGCCCTCGAGCGCCCGATCCAGTTGCGCGGCCGTCAGGCGAAAGTGTGGCGCCTTGCCGGCCAGGGCCGTCGCCAGGAAGGCGCCCGCCGCGCAGTCGGCCTGCGATTCCAGGTACACGGTCTTGTGGCGGGAGTCGTTGAGGCCGAGCCGGTGCTGGATCGCGTGGCCGATCTCGTGGGCGAACACCAGCGCTATGACGGCGTTGCCGAACGAAGCGGCGAGCACGGACACCAGATGGCGCGTGCTGCGGTCCCAGATGATGGAATCGTCCAGCTCGCAGTAGGCCGCGTTGTCGATCACGAACAGCGGCCGGCGCTTCAGGCACTGCTCACGCGCTGCCGAGGACGGCGCCGCGCGGGTCTGCAGCACCTGCTCGCCGTCGACGGAGTACAGCTTCCCCTTCAGTTCCGGGAACCGGGCGCCGTGCCCGATCGACGGGTAGGCCTGACGCCAAAACGCGGTGACGTCGCTGATCGCGTTCTTGACCTGGGTGTCGAACGCCTGGTGCGAATCGCCCTGGACGGCCAGGTTCGCGTCGGGCACGCCCGAAGAAACCGAACTGCCGTCGACCAGCGTGCCGCAGGCCGGCAGCAGCACGATGACGGTGGCGGCCGCGAGCAGCGCGGCCAGCGGGCGCCCGAGCCGGCGGGTGATCGTCACGGCGTGCTCCCAGGGTCGGCCTGCTGTGGCGAGCTTAGAAGACCGCGTTTCTCCCGCCGCACCGCTGACTTTGACACACTCCCCTTGTGGGACGGCATTCGGCAGTGGATGACGAGGACGAGCATGCGGACCTTCTCGACCTCCTCCGCTCCGATCGGTCGCCGGAGGCTGTGGCCGAGCCTGCTGGGCGGCACCTGCGGCCTGACGCTGAGGACGAGGACGGCGCGGCTGCCCGAGCGCCCATCGTGGACGCCGAAGCTACGCCGCAACCGTCCGAGCCGACGAACTCCCAGCAGGCAAAGCGGCAGCGTGGCGGCGGCACCCGGGCCGATCTGCGGCTGATGCGCCAGAACCCGGCACTGCTCGCCCGCTGCATCGCCGCCGTGGCGGTGCCGTTCGTGCTGTACACGCTGGTGCTACTGGTGATCGGCCGGCTGCCCGTGTACCTGCTGTGGATCTGGATTCCGGCGATCCTGGCGGGCGTGCTGATGGGTGCCTTTCTGGACGCGGCGTACCGGCGCATCGAAGCCCGGACGTCCGACTGACGTGGGACCTCGGTGAGTTTGAAGTCGCCGCGACGAGCGGCTTCATCGGATCGTCGATCCCGGTTCGGCATCCAGCAGCGCGAGCTCGGCGCGGGTGGGCACGCCCTCCCAGTCGCCGTCGTGCGCGACCGCGAACGCGGCGACGCTCACACCGCGGTCGAGGCAGGCCGTCATCGGCAGGCCGTCCAGGGTCCCGGACAGCAAGCCGGCCACGAACGCGTCGCCCGCGCCGACGACGTCCACGACAGGGACGGCCCTGGCGGCGACCGCGACCACTCCGTCGCCGGTGTGCGCCGTGGCGCCGGCAGCACCCCGCTTGACGACCACCGTCGCGACCGGCAGCCGGTCGAGCGAGTCCACCACGATCGGCAGTTCGTCCTCGGACGCGACGAGGATGTCGACGTCGGCGAGGATCGGACGCAGCGCGTCGCGTGCCGCCTCGACCGGCCAGAGCCGGCTGCGATGGTTCACGTCGAGGCAGACCGGCACCCCGGCTGCGTGGGCGTGCCGTGCCGCCTCCCGGACGGCTGCCGCAGCGTCCGGTCCGAGCGCGGCGGTGATTCCGGTCAGGTGCAGGGCGCGTGCCCCGTCGAGCGAGGGGAGCACGTCTGTCGGGGTGAGCGCGCCACCGGCTGAACCGGTGCGGTAGTAGCTGACCCGCGCGGTGCTGCCCATCCTCCGCTCCCGCAACATCAGGCCGGTGGGCCGCCGCGGATCGACGATCACCGCCGCGATGTCGACGGACTCTGCGCGCAGCGTGCGCAGCACCAGACTGCCGAGCTCGTCATCCCCGACGCGTCCGACCCAGCGCACCGCATGCCCCAGCCGAGCCAGCCCGATCGCGACGTTGCTCTCCGCGCCGGCGATCGACAGGCGCAGGTCGCCGCCCAAGCGCAGCGGCCCGGGACCGGACAGCACCGCCATCGCCTCGCCGAACGTCACCACATCGATCATGAGGAGTGGTTCTCCATGAGCATCGCAGGGAGCGCCAGCGACCGATCTGCGGGCATGACCGACGCTTCGGTCACCAAAGCGAGGCCTTGCTCGCGAAAGCGCAGCTCTTGCCATGCGCTTTCGTGGAGTGCAGGTGCGGAGCGGAGAGGCGCGACGGGGTGCACGGTCATGGGCCGCGCTCTTGCAGGGTGGCCAGGAACGCGGTCGCCCGCGAGCGCAGTTCGTGCAGCGGCCCGCCGGAGGCCGCGTCCCCGACGAGCGGCGATCCGACGCCGACCGCGACAGCGCCCGCAGCCAGGTAGTCGCGGGCGAGCGACGCGTCGATACCGCCCACCGGGACGAACGGCACGGCGGGGAACGGCTCGCGCAGCGCCCGAAGGTAGCCGACACCGCCCAGCGAGGCCGGGAAGAGCTTGACGGCGTCGACGCCGCGCCGCATCGCCTCGGCCGTCTCGGTCGGGGTGAGGGCTCCGCCGAGTACCGGAAGTCCGCGCTCGAGCGCCGCGTCTACGCCTGGGCCAAGGGCCGGCGTGACGACGAAGCTCGCGCCGGCGTCGGCCGCCCGTGCCGCGTCCTCGGCGCTGAGCACCGTCCCTGCTCCGAGCGCCGCATCGGCGCCGAGTTCCGCGCGGGCCTGTTCGATCACGCCCGCAGCTTCGGACGTGGTCAGCGATACCTCGACGACGGTCAGACCCTGCTCGACGAGCGCCAGCACCGTCCGCAGTGCGGCGTCGGCGTCGCGTCCGCGCACGATCGCGACGATCCGCGCTGCCTGCAGGGTGTCGAGCAGCGTCATGACACGCGCACCTCCGCAGACGAGCATGCCCGACTGGCCGCCGATCCGGCGCACCGCCCAGCGTTCGCGGCTACGCTCCGACGAAACCACCGCACCGGAGGCCGGCCCATGCCCGCGATGATCACCAGCACCATGCAGGACGACTTCCCGCTGACCGTGACGTCGATCCTCGAACACGGCACGCGCGTGTTCGGACGCAGCGAGTGCGTGACCTGGCAGGGCGGCGGTGAGCCGCGGCGCGCGACGTACGCCGAGATCGGCGCGAACGCGAAACGGCTGGCGAGCGCGCTGACGGACCTGGGCGTCGGCGCGGGCGATCGGGTGGCCACGTTCTGCTGGAACCATCAGGAGCATCTCGAGGCCTACTACGCGGTGCCGTGTATGGGCGCAGTGCTGCACACCCTGAACATCAGGCTTCCCGCCGGTCAGCTAGAGCACATCATCAACCATGCCGAGGACCGGATCGTCCTCGTCGACGGCAGCCTGCTGCCGCTGTTGGCGCCGTTCGCGGACGCGCTCAAGACCGTCGAGGCGTTTGTCGTCATCGGGTCCGGCGACGCTTCCGCGCTCGGTAGCGCCCGCGTGTACCGCTACGACGAACTGCTCGCCGCCGCGCAACCGTCCTACGACTGGCCCGAGTTGGACGAGAAGTCGCCCGCGTCGATGTGTTATACGAGTGGGACGACCGGTGACCCCAAGGGCGTCGTCTACTCGCACCGCTCGACGTATCTGCATGCGCTAGGCACACTGTCCGCGTCGGTCACGGGCATCACCGAGCGTGATCGCACCCTGACGATCGTGCCGATGTTCCATGTCAACGCGTGGGGCATTCCGTACGGCGCTTTCCTGGGTGGCGCGTCGCTGCACATGCCCGGTCCGCATATGACGCCCGACCAGCTCTGCGCCTTCATCGCCGCGGAGCGCTCGACGCTCGCCTCGGCCGTCCCGACGATCTGGGGCGCGATCCTGAAGTACGGCGAGGGTGCCGACGTCGACCTGTCCTCACTGCGGATGGGGACGTCCGGTGGCGCGGCCATCCCGCGGGCGATGCTGGAGGCGATCGAGCAGCGGTTCTCCGTGCGGCTTGTCCAGGGCTGGGGTATGACCGAGACCTCGCCGGTGTGCGGGATGTCGCACCCGCCGGCCGACGTCGAGATCGGCAGCTCCGCGGACGTCGAGTGGCGGATGTACTCGGGACGGGTGATGGCAGGCGTGCAGATGCGAATCGTCTCCGACGCCGGTGCCGAGCTTCCCTGGGACGGTGAGGCGGTCGGGGAGATCGAAGTGCGCGGCCCGTGGATCACCGGCGCGTACCACCGTGACCCCGCGCCGGAGAAGTTCGACGACGGCTGGCTGCGCACAGGCGACATCGGCACCATCGACGAGCGCGGCTACTTCCTGATCACCGACCGCTCGAAGGATGTCATCAAGTCTGGCGGGGAGTGGATCTCCTCGGTCGAGCTGGAGAACCTCCTCGCCGGGTCGCCGGACGTGCTCGAGGCTGCGGTCATCGGGATCCCGGACGATCGGTGGACCGAGCGGCCACTGGCCTGCGTGGTGCGCCGTGGCGACGTGGACCCGGCCGCGTTGGCCGCCTACCTCGACGGGAAGGTGGCGTCGTGGCAGGTGCCGGAGAATTGGACGTTCATCGACGAGGTGCCCAAGACGACCGTCGGCAAGTTCGACAAGAAGGTGCTGCGCGCCCGATTCCGCGACGGTGAACTCGATGTCACCCGCACTCGCGACTGATCCGGACTTCCGCGACGGGCGGTCGAGTTGCGAGACTGGGCCGGTGTCCGTGCCGAAGCGAGATGTCGCCGTGCAGGTGAGCGGGGCAGAACTCGACGTGCTGCGCGAGGGGCTCGAGCTGCTCCGCGAACAGGTCGAGTACACCGTGCGCAACGAACCGCCCAGCGAGCGGGTGTCCGTCGACGCATCGAAGCAGCTGGAGCTGATCAGCAGGCTGGAGACCCTGCTCGACGACGCCGGCTGAGCGGCTGTTTCAGCGCGACTCGACCGCCACGCGCAGGCCGAGAGCGACCATGACGGCGCCGGTGGTGCGCTCCATCGCCCGGCGCACGCGCGGGCGCAGCAGCCGTCCGGCCCGGTCGACGGTCCAGATCAAGGTGCCGAACCAGAGCAGGTCGAAGCAGACGATCACCGTGCCCATCGCGAGCGCTGCGGGCAGCACGCTCGCGCCGGGCGCGAGGAATTGCGGGAACAGCGCGATGAAGAAGATCGCCAGCTTGGGATTCGCCAGTCCCGCGATCAGCCCGGTGCGCACGCCCGCGCCGGAGCGCGGCAGGTGCACCGAGTCGTCCGCTCGGTGCAGCAGCGAGCGGACACCGAGCACGATGAGGACCGCGGCCCCGCCGATCCGCAGCACGTCGTACGCGATCTGTGAGGCGAGGATCAATGATGAGACGCCGAGCGCCGACAGGGTCGCCCAGCAGAGGACACCGATGCTGTTGCCAGCGACCGCGCCGGCTGCCGCGCGGCGCCCGTCGCGGGCGGTGACCCGCAGCACGAGCGCGGTCGCCGGGCCGGGCGTCAGCGTGACGACCAGGGCGAGGACCAGGAACTCCCAGAACGAGCGCACCGGGTCATGGTTGCACCCCGGCCGCGCGATGTCGGCCGAGTATCGCTTCCAGCTTTGGCTAACAGGCCAATGCCGGCGCCGGGCCGTGCGGCTGGCTTGCGGTGTCGCTGAACGTCGAAGAGCGGCAGCGACGAGGTAGTTGGTTCGTGCTCGGCTCGTGCTGTCGTGGTTCCTGAGGTCAGGCGCCGATGCGCAGCGCAGGCCAGATCGCCCCGAGCGCCAAGCCGGCGATGAACAGCCAGCCGAATGCGCGATTGTGGACGAGGCAGACCCGGTGGTACCAGAGCGGCCAGCCATGGTATCCGGCCGGCGGAGCGTCCGGCGCCGCGCGGGACATGACCCCCAGCGCCCTGATCGCGCGCGGTAGCGCGACAACGACCACTGCGAGGAACGGGCTGAGCGCGCCGACCGCGATGGCGACCGCGGTGCCGACGTACATCAGCACCACGGCCGATCGGTTCAGCAGACGGGCGCCGCCCTCGCCCAGCAGTACCGGCAGTGTGTGCTGATCCTGGGAGATGTCGAAGGCGCGCTGGTCGATGTGCTTGCCGATGAGGATGGACGCGACGCCCAGCCCGTACGGGATCGACGCCAGCAACGCATCCCCAGACCAATGGCCGGTGATCACGTAGTATCCGCCGCCGATCATCAGCGGCCCCCACACGAGGAACGCGGCGAACTCCCCGAGGCCGAGTTCCTTCAGCGCTTTCGGCGCGGCGTCGTACGCGTACAGCAGGACGGCGCCGGCCACGGTCAGACCGACCGCACCCCAGCCGCGCAGCACGACGAAGTACACCCCGATCGCGGCGGCAACGGTGGCGAGCACCGCGAGGCCGGTCGCGAGGAAGCGCATCGTGAACGCGCCGCTCGCGACCGGGTGCAACGTGTAGCGGCGACGCGGTGAGTCCTCGGTGTCGTGTCCGCGCCGGTATCCGAAGTAGTCGTTGGACAGATTGCTGATGCCGTGCAGGACGACGTAGCCAAGGAAGACGAGGACGAACGGCACCACCTCGAAGCGTCGGTCGGTCGCCGCGAGCAGGCCGGCGATCACTGCGCTCTGCGCCGAGATCACCAGGATCACGCTGCGCGCGGCGTACAGGAAGCGGGCGATCGGATCGAGGCCGCCGAGATCGTCCGCGGTGGCGGGGTAGAAGCCGGTGAACGCGGCGGCCCATGCCGCCGGTCCACGCCGAGCTTTGTCCTGCGGGTGCTTGCCGAGCGCCGGGGTTGCGGTGGACACGGTGGTTCCTCTCGTCGTTACCATTACCGTACGGCGCACCCGCAGTCATACCGGCGGGCGCGGATGGTCTGCGTGGCGCGTGCAACACCGTCGAACGGTGAGCTCGCGCGCGTGTCCCGGCCCGAGGTGTGTGTACGGGGCGCCTGCACGGGCACGGTCTACTCCAGCCAATATCCGACCCGGACGCGGTGCGTCTCGATGCCGCCCAGACCGACGCCGTCGGACGTCGGTGCCAGAGTGGACGCCATGACAGACACTCTCACCCGGACCGAGGCTTCCGCGGCGATCGAGCACTCCAGCTGGCGCTATCTGCTCGACGCCATCGCCATGTCGGTCCCCGTCGACTCGTTCGGCCAGGCGGTCCGGCTCGCCCAGGCCGCTGTCGACGTCTGCGGCGCGGACGGTGCCGGGCATCTGCGCGTCGACCTGCGTCCGGACAGCGCCGAGTTCATCCTGCAGACCGCCGCGGCTTGCGGGATCACCGACACCGACCTCGAACTCGCCCGCCGCATCACCGACGCGGCGTCCACGCTCGGCCTGACGACGGGCGGCGCGCAGAGCACCGACCAGCGACGCTCGGTGCAGATGCTCGAGATCGCGATCGACGCCATCGATATCGCGGCCATCCGCCCGTTCTGGAAGGCCGTCATGGGCTACACCGGTGAACCCGGGGGCGACGGTCCGCAGGACGCGCTGATCGACCCGGGCTGGCAGGGTCCGACGATCTGGTTCCAGCAGATGGACGAACCGCGTCCGCAGCGCAACCGGATCCACTTCGACATCTCCGTCCCGCACGACGAGGCGGACTCGCGGGTGCGAGCGGCACTCGACGCGGGCGGGGTACTGGTCAGCGACGCCGAGGCGCCCTCGTTCCGGATCCTCGCCGACCCCGAGGGCAACGAGATCTGCGTGTGCACCTGGCAGGACCGCGACTAGCCGCGAGATCGATTCTCGCCGAGCCGGTGGTCGAGATGCGCGACCACAGCCGGCAGCAGGACGGTCGGGATGAGCAGCGGGACGAGCAGCAGCTTGACCCAGTCCCACAGCGTGTTGCCGCTGAACCCGGTCCAGCCGAGCGGCACCAGGTAACCGATCGCCACCAGCACGGCGAACAGGCCGAGAACCACGAGCACCACCAGAACCACGGCGAGCCCGAGCCACTGCACCGTCCGCAGGCGAGGTGCGCGTAGTTGGCGGGTCTGCACCACCGGACGAGTATCCGCCTGATTCGCGCGGCTGCGGGGCGGGTAGGCCACCGAGGTCAAGCGAATCTGTCAGGAGGCTGCAATGGGCGAGGACAAGACGGCTGGTGAGGGTCTTAGCGACGCGGAGATGGCCAAACAGGTCTCCGAGCAGACCTCGAGCGAGCTGGACCAGAAGGACTTCTTCGAGCGCGAGGCCGAAGGCACCACGTCCGACACCGAGGCGGCGAAGGCCGACGCGGACGAGGTGCAGCGCTGACTCCGCCCCACCACGTCAATGCCGGCGGGGCTCCCGACCCGACTCAGCCTCATCCGGCTCTCTCTCGTGGCGCAGCGGATTGAGCTTGAGCCAGAGCAGGAACAGCAGCCCGACGAGCAGCATCGCCAGCCCCAGCCACAGGTTGATGTTGATGTCGCTGGCCTTGGTCAACTGCTTGCCGGACGTGACGAAGCCCGCGATCGTCAGCATCACCCCGTACAGGACGAACAGGGCGCCGATGAGCAGCCGGATGTCGAAGAGCTGGGCGGCGGCCGACTTCGGTGCGTCCGCGGAGCTGTCTTTCGATGGGTTCTCGGCCACGATGGGCGCCCTTTCGCTGATACCTAGACGAAGATGATCGAGAGGACGGCGGTGATTCCGATCGAGATCGCGCCCAGAATCTTCGGCGACGCCCACCACTTCGGCTTGGGGATCGAGGCCGGATCGGGCGCATCCGGGTCCGGAACGCCATACACCAGACCGGCAAGTTCGGCAACCGGTTTCGGTTTCGTCACGAGGCTGACGGCCACCGTAACCACCGCGTCAGCAACGAAGGCGACGATCGCACCGTAGAAGTTGAGCATCTGCACGTTGATCGTTGCGTGGGTCGGGTCGTAGTGACCGCCCGGGTAGAAGTAGGCGATGTTGAAGCCGAAGATGTGCATCAGGAACGCGCCGAGCGTACCGGCGGCCAGTCCGCTCACCCCGGCCCAGGGGGAGGCCCGCTTCCAGAACATCGCGATGATGAACGTCGCGAACAGCGGGGCGTTGAAGTAGCTGAACAGCAACTGGATGTAGTTCATGATGTTCGTGTAGCCGGACGCAATGAACGCCGTGCCTATGCCGATCACGATGCCGACCACCGTGACGACGCGGCCGACCGTGAGGTAGTAGCGGTCCGGCCTGTCCTTGACGAAGTAGGTCTGCCAGATGTCGTAGGTGAACACGGTGTTGAACGAGCTGACGTTCGCCGCCATGCCGGCCATGAACGCGGCCAGCAACCCGGCGAGCGCGATACCCAGCGTGCCGTTGGGCAGGTACTTGTTCATCAGTGCCGGGATCGCGTCGTTGTAGGCCAGGCCCTTGGCCGAGCCGAACTTCGGCAGCACTGCAATCGCGATCAGGCCCGGGACGATCGTCAACCCTGGAATGAAAATCTTCGGGAACGAGCCGATCAGCGGCGTGCGCTGCCCGGCGGACAGATCCTTCGCCGACAGCGCGCGCTGTACCTCCGCGAAGTTCGTCGTCCAGTACCCGAACGAGAGCACGAAGCCCAAGCCCATCACGATGCCGAACCAGTCGCCGAGCGGGTTGGTCCAGTGTCCCAGGTGTGTCCCGGACCAGCTGTTGAAGAACTCCGGCTTGTTGATCTTGCGCTGCAGACCGCTCCAGCCGCCGACGTCGTTGAGCCCGATGACGACCAGCGGGACGAGCCCGGCGATAATCACAAAGAACTGAAGTACCTCGTTGTAGATCGCGCCGGACAGCCCACCCAGGGTGATGTAGGCGAGGACGAAGCCCGCCGACACGACGATCGACAGCCAGGTGGGCCAGCCGATCAGCGCATGGATGACGAGGGCTAGCGCATAGAGGTTGACGCCAGCCGTCAGTACCGCGGCCGCGGCGAACGACCACGCGTTGAACAGGTGCGTGGGGGCGTTGAACCGGCGACGCAGGAACTCCGGCACGCTGCGCACTCGTGAGCCGTAGTAGAACGGCATCATCACGATGCCGAGGAACACCATCGCCGGCACCGCGCCGATCCAGTAGAAGTGCACGGTGGACACGCCGTACTGCGCGCCGTTGGCCGCCATGCCGAGAATCTCGATGGCGCCCAGGTTCGCCGAGATGAACGCCAGGCCCGTCACCCAAGCGGGCAGCGAACGGCCGGAGAGCAGGAAGTCCTCGCTGGTGGCGATGGCCCGGCGGGCCATCACCCCGATCGCTATGACGAGAGCGAAGTAGACGGCGAGAATCGTGTAATCGAAGAAGTTGACGTCGAGCCGCAGCACTAGGGCCACCTCCGCGAAACGCGCGAGCTGATGTCGCGACCGAGTCGGAAACAGTTACGTCCGGAACCGGAGCCTGCTCGCCCCGCGATGCGCGGTCAAGCACCGACGTCAGTCGGACAGGTCCGTGTCGGGCAACGGTCCCAGCGTGGCGAAGCATTCGAGGTACGGCTCGATGTCGCCGCGCTCGGTCCAGGCGCGCAGCTGCGCAGCCGATCGTCGCGTGATCAAGGCACGGGCCAGGTCGAAGTCCGATGCCCTGATCACGACTGCCGGATCGCCGGTCCCCGCCGTGAACTGCCAGCTCTCGCCGACCAGCGAGATCGCCGGGAGTCCGGCGTCCTGGACGAGATCGGCCAGGCGGCCCGCGAACCGCTTGCGCAGCGCCGCGATGCCGTCGCTGCCGCGGGCTCCAGGTACGCCGAGCGCACCACGCAGGTCCTGCTCGTGGATGATGACGTCCGCCATCGGGCGGGTGCCGTTGGCCCTCATCCAGTCCTGCATCGGTCGGGTCAGGGCCTGCCACTCGCGCAGCAGCGAAGCGACATCGCGGTCGGCACGGGCATCCACCTGGCGCTGGGTCCACTCGCTGTTGTGGTCGTCCGGCTCGTCACCGGCGAGAACGTCTGCGTCCAGACCAATCATGTGTGAAAGCAGATCGCGGACGGTCCACGCCGGACACGCGGGGACCAGCCGGGCTGCGTCGTCGGCTGAGATCGGCTCGGTCAACCCGATCACGCGGGCCTGCGAGTCGAGCCATTCCAGAATCGCGTCCATGCCGCATCGTTGCATGCCGGTCGCCGCGCCCATTCATGGCGGCCAGGCAACTGCCGATGGACAAGACAAGAGACCGGTCTGGGTCGCGATCTTGCGCGCGCGTAGCGTCGGCAGTCGCGGCCACTCCAGGTCACACGACTTCGAGTTGCGGCCGGGAGGCAGGACGATGGCACGCCGGGCCGTACTGGTTTTAGCGATCACTGCCGGCGTGCTCGCGGCGAGCCAGGCGGGCGCTGCTGCGCGCCCGACGCCGAGCAATTCGTCCACCAGCGCCTCCGCGCGATCTCGGACCGCTACGCCGTCCACCCCGGCTTCGACGTCCTCGTCGTCTTCGCCCACCCGGTCGCCCTCCTCGTCCGCTTCGCCGAGCCCGAGCCCGAGCCGGAGCGCCGGCCCGTCGACGCCGCGTCCCTCGTCGCAAACCCGAACGCCATCTGGCTCGCGCACCCCCTCGTCCAACGTCAAGGCGACGCCCACTCCGCGCAAGTCAACCAAGCCAGCGAAGGCCAAGCGGGGCGATCCGGCCGCGGTGCAACTGCCGAAGATCGCCCTGGCCGCGCTGACCAGCGTGCCCGACTACAACGTCGACCCGCTGCTGCTGGCAGGTCTGCGCACTAAGCTCGCACACGCCAAGACGACCGAGCAGACCCTGCACGCCGCTCTGGCCCAGCAGCAAAACCAGCTTGCCGCCCATCGGCGCCGGGCTGACGGGCTGCGCGCCCGGGCCGACCGAGCGCAGCAGGCGAAGCGCGAGGCCCGGCGACAGTTCCAGCTCGCCGCGAGCCTCAGCTATACCTCCGGCAGCGGGCTGTCGCCCACGATCGACGCGATGTTCTCGCCGTCTACCCGCAGCCCGGCCGACGTGATCTACGGCGCGGACATCGTGGGCCTCTACGCCAAGGACCAGGGTGCTCGCATCGGCGCGGCCGTGCAGCAGATGAACCAGACCGATGCGGCCGCCACTGCCGAACTGACCGCGACGACCCGGGCGACCGGCACCCTGCTCGCGACCCGGCGCAGGGACCTCGCTGCCCAGCGTCTGGCCACGCAGGTCCAGGCGAAGATCAAGGCGCGGATCATCGTGGTTCGCCGGGACCTGGCCGCGAAGCGGGCGGCGCAACGGGCCAGATCCGGCAGCTCGATCAAGCTGTGGAAGGGCTACCTGTCCGAACTCGGCGCATACGGCGTCGCGCCGCCGTCGGCTGCGACGTTGCGCCACCCGCGGCATCTGCCGCGTGGTCTGCGCCCCCTGACCGACGCCACCGGCCGGAAGCAGGCCGGCGTCGCAACGGTGCGCACCCGGCACGGCGACGTGCTGGTGCTGCCCACCGAGGTCATCGCCGCGATCGGTTTCGCCTACGCGCAGCTGGGCAAGCCGTATGTGTGGGCCGCCACCGGACCCAAGAGCTACGACTGCTCCGGGCTCACCTTGGCTTCGTACCGCTCGGCCGGGATCACCTCGATGCCGCGGATCGCCGCCGAGCAGTACGCCTGGACGTCGCGGATCAGGCGGGGCGAGGAGATGCCCGGCGACCTGGTCTTCTTCGCCGGTGACGCCGGCACCATGACCCACCCCGGGCACGTCGCGCTGGTTGTGGATCCGGCGCGGCACCTGATGATCCAGGCTCCACAGACCGGGGACGTCGTGAAGATCTCCGACTACTCGCAGTGGGGCGGTCTGGTCGGCTTCGGCCGCGTGACCACCGCGGGGTAGTGCTGCCTTTGATCTTCATTCGGACACCGGGTCGCGACTCCTGCTGCATGAAGATCAGCCGGCCGGCCCCGCCGTACGTAGCGCTAGCGTTCTGCGGGTGAGCAGCACCGTTAGCGTCTTCTTCCTCGGCGGCACTATCAGCATGACGCCGCATGATGGTGGCGCGGTCAGCCGCCTCGGGCCGGACGAACTCGTCGCGTCCGTGCCCGGACTCGCTGAGCTGGGTGTGCGCCTCGACCTGCGCGACTTCCGCAAGCTGCCGAGCGCCGATCTCGGCTTCGCCGACGTCCTGGACTTGCTGGATGAGGCGGGACGGACGGCGGCGGACGGGGTCGTCGTCGTGCAGGGAACCGACACCATCGAAGAGACCGCGTTCCTCATCGATCTGCTGTGGCCGGACGACGCACCCGTTGTGGTCACCGGTGCGATGCGCAACCCGTCGCTGCCCGGCGCTGACGGGCCGGCTAACCTGCTGGCCGCGATCACCGTCGCCGTTGGCGCGCCGTTTCGGGGACTTGGCGCGCTGGTCGTCATGAACGACGAGGTGCACGCCGCCCGGCACGTCAGCAAGCGGCACAGCAGCAGCCCGGCCGCATTCGTCTCACCCAACGCCGGCCCGCTCGGACGGGTCGTCGAGGGGAGGCTGGTGCTGACGGCGAGCGTCCCGCGTCGCCGGATGCTCGAACGTCCGGCCATCGTCGCTGCCCGCATACCGCTGATCGTCTCGGTGCTGGGCGACGACGGTGTCCTGCTCGACGGGCTGGAGCAGCGCTGCGACGGGCTGGTCGTCGCCGGCTTCGGCGTGGGGCACGTCCCCGGACGGCTGGCAGAGCAGCTCGGCGCGATTGCCGCCCGAATCCCAGTGGTGCTGGCGTCCCGGACCGGGTCTGGTCCGGTGCTGGCGAGGACCTACGGCGCGCTCGGCTCGGAATCCGACCTGCTCCGGCGCGGGCTGATCTCGGCCGGAATGCTCGACCCGTACAAGGCGCGCGTCCTGCTCTGTGTGCTGCTGGCTAACGGGTCGGACCGGGACGCGATCGCAGGGACGTTTCGCGCGCACGCGGGCGGGTGAGACCGATGCTCTTCGGACGTCCAGTGCTCGACGCGATCGTCGCCGGCGAAGTAACGCTCGCGTTCCGCCGCTGGGACCTCCCGCGGGTCCGGCCCGGGACCCGGCTGCGTACCGCCGTCGGCGTTCTCGAGGTGCTCGCCGTGGACGAGGTGGACCCCGGCGCCGTCACGCCGGCCCAGGCGAAGGCGGCTGGCGTGCCGCTCGAGCAGATCACAGCCCCGCGCGAGGACCGCGCTCTGTACCGAATCGCGTTGCGCCGGGTCGGTGACGATCCGCGGGCCGCTCTGCGGGAATCGGTGCCCGACACGGCCGGGGTCCGGCACCTCATCGAACGCCTCGCCGAGATAGAGCGCCGCGGCCGACGCGATCCATGGACGCGGGCCATTCTCGAGCTCATCGCGGCCAATCCCGCGCGGCGCGCACCGGAGCTGGCGGCAGAGCTGGGGCGCGACACGCTCCCGTTCAAACGCGACGTCCGCGTCCTAAAGGAGCTCGGCCTTACCGAGAGCCTGCCGGTCGGCTACCGGCTCTCGCCGCGCGGGTCGCGCGTCCTGCGGGCGTTGCGGAGCTCATCGCGGCAGCGATGACTTTCAGGACCGCCGGGGCGACGTGCGGGGCACGCCGCTCGTCGATATGGCGGTCGACGATCTACTCAGAGCCGTCGACACCGGGCCGCGTTACGGGGCGAGGATCGGGCGCAGCGCGTCCAGAACGGCCGGGTCCTCGATGGTCGACGGAACCGGCTCGTCTCGTCCGTCCGCGATACCCCGCATCGTTCGCCGCAGGATTTTGCCGGAGCGGGTCTTCGGCAGACCGGGGACGATGACGACGTCGCGGAACGCCGCCACCGGCCCGATGTCGCGGCGGACCGCCTCGATCAGCTCGCTGCGCAGGGTCTCCTCGTCGATCTCGGCGCCCGCTTTGAGCACGACGAGCCCGCGCGCGAGCTGTCCCTTGAGCCGGTCCTGGACGCCGATGACTGCGCACTCCGCGACCGCCGGGTGCGCAGCGAGCGCCGCCTCGATCTCGCCGGTCGACAACCGATGCCCAGCCACGTTGATGACGTCGTCGGTGCGGCCCATGACGAACAGGTAGCCGTCCTCATCGCGATAGCCGCCGTCCCCGGTGAGGTAGTAACCGTCGTACCGCGCGAGGTACTCGTCGATGTAGCGCTGGTCGTCGCCCCACAGCGTCGGCAGCGAGCCGGGCGGCAGCGGCAGCTTGATCGCGATCGCACCATTCTCGCCGGCGGCCAACTGCTTCCCGTCCGGGTCGAGGACCTGCACGTCCCAACCAGGTACCGGCATCGTCGCCGAACCCGGCTTGACCGGCATCGGTTCGAGGCCACGGAGATTGCCCGCGATCGGCCAGCCGGTTTCGGTCTGCCACCAGTGGTCGATGACCGGAACGCCGAGCTTCTCGGCCGCCCATTTCAACGTCTCGGGATCCAGCCGCTCACCGGCCATGAACAGCATCTCGAACGAGGACAGGTCGTACTTCGCCATCTCGGCACCGTCCGGGTCGACGCGCTTGATCGCGCGCAGCGCGGTGGGTGCGGTGAATAGCGCGGTGACCTTGTGGTCGGCGATCACTCGCCAAAACGCGCCGGCGTCGGGGGTGCCGACCGGCTTGCCCTCGTACATGACGGTCGTGGCGCCGATCAGAAGGGGCGCGTAGACGATGTAGCTGTGCCCGACGACCCAGCCGACGTCCGACGCCGTCCACCACACCTGTCCTGGCGAGATGTCGTACACGGCGGACATCGAGTAGGCCAACGCAACGGCGTGCCCGCCCGCGTCGCGCACGATGCCCTTCGGCCGGCCGGTCGTGCCAGAGGTGTAGAGGATGTAGAGCGGGTCGGTAGCGGCGGTAGGCACTGGGTCGGCCGGGGTCGCCGATGCCATGACCTCGCCCCAGTCGACGTAGCGCTCGCCCATCGAAGCGGTCGCCGCGTCGCGTTGCAACATGACGATCTTGTCCGGCTGGTGCGTGCTGCGCTCCAGCGCCGCGTCGATGATCGGCTGGTAGTCGACCGTGCGGGTCGGCTCGATGCCGCACGACGCGGCGACGATCACCTTTGGGGTGGCGTCGTCGATGCGCGCGCCGAGCTCACGCGGCGCGAAACCACCGAACACCACCGAATGCACGGCGCCGATGCGGGCACACGCGAGCATCGCCACGATCGCCTCGGGCACCATCGGCATGTAGATGATCACCCGGTCGCCCTTGGTGACGCCGAGCGAGTCCAGCGCGCCGGCGAAGCGGGCGACCTCGTCGCGCAGTTCGCGGTAGGTGTAGCTGCGTGTGCTCTCGGTGACCGCCGAATCCCAGATGAGCGCGGCCTGCTCGGCGCGGCCGTTGTCCACGTGCCGGTCAAGGGCGTTGTACGACGTGTTCAGCTCCCCGTCGGGAAACCAGCGGTACAGCGGCGCATTCGCGTCGTCGAGCGCCCGCGTCGGCGCGGACGTCCAGTCGATCGCGGACGCGGCGTCGAGCCAGAACTGGTCCGGGTTCTCGATGCTGCGACGAAAGGTGTCGGTGTACGCGCCCACGGTAATCTCCTTCGGCGTGCCGGCTCGTCCCCCATTCATACGCGGACGCGGACTCGGCTGCGAGGGCGCCGTCGGCACCGGCCGCGGACTAACGGGGCAAACCAGGGGCGAGGGCGTCGAGGATGTGGTCGAGTTCGTCGACGCTCTGGTTTGGCGGCAGGGCGACGATCGGCATGTCGGCGCCTGCGCCATAGCAGTGTTCCACTCCTTGCCGTGCGGCGGCGGCGTCGCCCCACAGCGTGAGTTCGTCCAGCAGGATCTGCGGCGTGTCCCCGGTGGCGGCTACGGCTTCGTCGACGGCCGCGGCGAAGCCGAGCTGCCGCAGCCGGGCGGGGTAGAGCGGCCCCATGCTGGTCAGGTAGAGCTGGACCCACCACGACGCCAGCGCCCTGGCCCGGGCCGGGTCGGGCGACACCGGAACCGCCCGCATCGCCTACCCCGCAGACGTCGTCGCCGACGTCGCCTTGTACGAGGGCGACATCGACTCCGCGCTGCGGCACTGGGAGGCCGAGGTAGTCGCCGCTCGCGGCCACGACGACCCGATCCGGCTGGTCTGGACGCGTACTACGTCGCTTTCTGCCATGCCGTGCGCCGGGAACCCGATTCGGAGTCGCGGCCGCGCGGGAGTCGGTGCAGGTGTCGGACGGGACCGGCAACCCGACAGCGCGGTCGATGGCCCGATACGCCCTCGGACTGGTGGGCAAGCAAACCGATCCGGACCGCGCGCTGGCGCTGTTCGACGAGGCCGCCGGGCTGGCCGCGCAGGTGCACAACTTCTGGTGGCAAGGGATCGCCATGATGGAGGCGGCCGCCACCCGCGCGGTGCACGGCGATCCGGCGGTCGCAGCCCGGGCGCTCGTCGAGGTTCTCGACCACTGGGACCGCGTCGGCGATTGGACCCAGCAGTGGCTCAACTTGCGCTACGTGGCGCGGCTGCTCGTCCGGGTCGGAGCCGACGCGGAGGCCGGGGACCTGCACCGTTGCCTCGTCGCGCTGAGACGCCGAGCCGCTCCAGACAGCCGGCCGGAGTCGATCGGTCGATCTCCCGGGATCAGCGGCTATGCCACAACCGTAGGGTCGTCACCGTCTCAGCTCCGCTACTTGGTCCAGCCGCCTGAGCTTGTGCGGGTTGCGGATCGCGTAGATGCGCGAGATCCGGCCGCCTTCGAACACGAAGGTGACTGCCGTGTTCAGCTCACCGGCCGGGTCGATCCAGGCCGCGACCGCGCCGTTGAGCAGCAGCGTGGCGATCTCCGTGCCGGGCGCGAACTGCGAGAAGCGGGACAGGAACGCAGCCACCCGCTCGCTGCCCTCGACCGGGTGCCGGGCCGCGAGCGCCAGGCCCCCGCCGTCCGCAACCAGGACGACATCAGGCGCGAGCACGTCCATCAAGCCCTGCAGGTCACCCGTGGTCAGGGCGGCGAGGAACCGCTCCACGACCTGCTGCTGCTCGGTGCGGCTCACCGCCATTCGCGGGCGCCGCGCGGCCACGTGTCCGCGCGCCCGGTGCGCGATCTGCCTGACCGCTGTGGCGGACTTGCCGACCGCCTCGGCGATCTCGTCGTACGGCACGTCGAACACCTCGCGCAGCACGAACACCGCGCGCTCGTCCGGTCCGAGCGTCTCGAGCACGGTGAGCATCGCGATCGAGACGCTCTCGGCGAACTCGACATCCTCGGCCACGTCGGGGCTCGTCAGCAGCGGCTCGGGCAGCCACTGCCCGACGTACTCCTCCCGGCGCCGAGACACCGATCGGAGCCGGTTCAGCGCCTGCCGGGTGACGATACGGACCAGGAACGCGCGCGGGTCGCGCACCTCCTGCCGGGCAGCATCGCCGACGCCGGCCCACCGCAGCCAGCTCTCTTGCACCACGTCTTCGGCGTCCGCCGCGGAGCCGAGCATCTCGTACGCGACGGTGAAGAGCAGGCTGCGGTGGGTGAGGAACGGTTCGTCGCTCATACCGTCGAGTGTTCCGCCAGCGGGCGCAGGTCACAGGCCGCAGCGAACCCCTGCGACTCGATGCCGAACGCGGTGTTGGCGCGGCTGTACAGGTTCGCCAGTGCGACGAAGGTAGTCAGCTCGACCAGCGCCGCTGGACCGAGTTGCTCCAGCAGCCGCGCAGACATCTCGTCGGTGACCGCCGGCGGGGTCTGGGTCATCGCCTCTGCGTACTCCATGACGTCACGCTCCAGCGGCGTGAAGACCGTCGACTCGCGCCAGCGCGGCACCTCGCGTGCCTTTGCCTCGTCCAGGCCCGCGTTGTGCGCCATGAAATAGCCGAGGTCCAAGCAGAAGCTACAGCCGACCAGCGACACAGCCGCCATGTGCGCGAACGACTTCAGGTTCTCGTCGCACGCGTCCCACTTCTGAGCCCTGCGGCCGACCGCGAAGCTGAAGTTGAGCACCTTCCGGTTGTGCCACGCCACCTCGACCGGCTCGGCGATGTCGCCGAGCATCTGGCGGGACATCCGCTTGATCAACCAGCCGTAAATGCCGGTCAGTTCTGCCTTTGGGATCCGGGTGCTGCTGGCCATGTTCTCCTCCAGGGTGGTTGCCTTCGGCATGAAGACACCGGCCCCGAATCGAATGTGACACCTCGCGCCGAGTCTTCCTACCCAGCCGTGGCTGACCCAGACTTCCCGCACTGCGACGATCCGTTCGGTACTCGCGGGTTCCCCGTCGGCGGTCCCGCGACGGTCGCGCCCGCTATTGGCATCGCGATGACGGGAAGTGTGACTCAGCGCAGCGTCTTGCGCATCACCCAGCGCGGCTGACCGCCACTGCGGCCCGTCGTAGGTGCTGCGCGCTCAAAGCCGGCGCGCTCAAAGAGCTCGACACTTCCGACGTAACCGGAGATGACGTCGACGCGGCCGCTACCAACGTCCACCGGATAGCCCTCGATCAGCTCGGCGCCATACGCCGTCGCGTGTTGTACGGCACCAGACAGCAAGCGATGCATCAGCCCGTGCTTGCGGTACCCCGCGCGTACGACGAAGCAGACGGCGATCCACGCGTCGCGGTCGTCCAGGACTGGGATGGTCCGAGAGTTGAGCAGGCGCCGGTAGCTGGCGCGCGGGGCGATGGAGCACCAGCCGGCCACGATGTCGTCCACGTAGACCAGTACACCCGGGCCGGGCTCGGTGGCGCACTGCGCGCGCATGCGATCCGGCCGCTCGTTGTCGGGCACGCGACTGTCTCGGTAGGCCATGCACCAGCAGCCGCGCGCATCAGGTCGTTGCGTGCCGACGACGGCGGCGAAATCCTCGAATCGGCTCATCGCTGGCCGAACCGCGATCGTGGGCTCGTGGTCAGTCGGAAACCGCGGTACCGCAGACATGAACGAAACTACCGTTCCGACCTGACTGCGGAGATGAGCCCGCAATTGCTTGTGATGTAAGGAGGACCCACGCGCGTCCCGGCGACGACCGGAGGCTATGTGCTCGTCCTCGAGGTCGTCGGCGCCTCGCACATGCTGTCGAACCGCGTCGGAGTTCGGCGAGTGTTACGCAGACCGTCGGCGAGCAGTTGGTGGTGAAAGGATCTGGTACATGCTGCGGCGAAAGCCCGGATAGGCCACCCACATCTTGTCGAATGCCGCCATTCCTGCGCTCGTGCCGTCGGTGCCGTAACGCTGGGAGAAATAGAACATGACCGGACGCGGCAGCAGCAGACAGGACAGCCCGAACACCAGACCGATCAACGCGGTCGTCGCACAGTCCTTGTATAGCAATACTTTCGGATCGGTACTGCCCACGACTGCCACCACCGCCGACAAAGCGGTGAAGGCAAAGATGGCCGCCGAGGCGCCGCTGAACTTCCTCGAGCGAATCCCGATCACCAACGCTCCGAGCACCGGAGCGATGCTGCCGATCAGGTACGCGGCGACGTCACTTCCGCCCATGCTCTTGGCGAGGTGGAAGAGCCCAATGGCCCCACCGATCTCCAGCGCCGTGACCGCGATGTTGAAGACCAAACCTTTCTTCGCAGGGTGTTCCTTCAATTCGCGAGCAATCTCGTCGTGATCCGTCCGGCAGTGGTGCGACGGCCCGATCTGGCACCATCGGGGTGTGTCAGGCGAGCGGCGACTGGTTCAGATCGCGCGGTAGCGCGGTCGGGTGGTAGTCGGCGGCCGCGTCGACACTTCGAGGGTCCTGCACGGTTCAGCGTTTCGAACTTCGCTTTGGCGGCCGGTGTCACAGGCGTGCAGAAGTTGGCGAGGTTGCCGTCGGGTTCGTGGAACGGCAGCGATCGATTACCAGGCGGGTCGGCCAGCCGTCCGCCGGCTCCGCCGACCAGCCCTCGCGGAGAACTTCCGGGAAGCCCGCGGACGCTGTCTGTCATCCACTCGGGACCCGTCAAGCGATCAGCGCCGACAGGGCGCCGCCGTTTCGCGAACAGGCTGTCCGACCAGAGCGGACGAAAAAAGGAAAGGAGAGTACCGACTCCTTTCCACTACCAACATATAGCGCACCGGGGGACTTGCGGCAAGACCCGGGTCGTGCCGCAGAATCGCTGGCCGAGGCCAGAAGCTGCGGAAAGGGAGTCGCGAAATGCGTGTGTTGTTGTCGATGTATGCGTCCACGGGGGAGGCGGAACCGCTGGTGGGACTCGCGGTGCGGTTGCGAGCACTCGGCGGGGAGGTGCGGGTGTGCGCGCCGCCGGACAAGGAGTTCGCGGAGCTACCAGCCGATCACCCTGCCGTGATGACGTGAACCCCCTGACTACCAGCGCGTTTGACCTTTCCGACCGCCTCACCCCCAAAGCCGACCCGACGCTGATCGCCGGCGACGAACAGCACTTCGCGGCTATCGCGGAGAGTCTCGAGCAGTCGATCGCCGACCTTTCCGACCGCCTCGATGGCGAGCGCAAGGCGCCCGGCGGCATAGGCCAGAAGGCGATGGACCGGGACATGGAGATCCACCGGCTGACCGCTCGCCTGCGGGCCCTGCGTCGCTTCGGTTTGGACCTGTGCCTCGGACACATCGTCAGCGGAGACTCCCCCGAGCCCGTGTACATCGGACGACTCGGCCTCGCGGACAGCGCGGGTCGTCGGCTGCTGCTCGACTGGCGCTCCCCCGCGGCTGAGCCGTTCTTCGGAGCGACCCATGCCAACCCGATGGGTCTGGAAAGCCGCCGCAGGTATCGCTGGACCCGCGGCCGGATCACCGACTACTGGGACGAGGTGTTCGCCTCGGACGGGTTTGCATGGCACGCCGCCGCCCTCGACGACCAGTCCGCCTTCATCGCGAGCCTAGGTAGCAACCGGTCGACCGGGATGCGAGACGTGCTCGGCACCATCCAGGCCGACCAGGACGCCATCATCCGCGCGGGATCCCGCGGTGCTCTCGTCGTCGACGGCGGCCCGGGTACGGGGAAGACCGTCGTCGCTCTGCACCGCTCCGCCTACCTCCTCTATTCCGACCCTCGCCTCGGTCACCGCCGGGGCGGCGTGCTGTTCATCGGTCCGCACCAGCCCTACCTGACCTACGTCGCCGACGTCCTCCCCAGCCTCGGCGAGGAGGGCGTACAGACCTGCACCCTGCGAGACCTCGTTGCCGAGGGAGCCGCGGCAACAATCGAGACCGACCCGGACGTGGCCCGCCTCAAGTCGTCCGCGAACCTGGTGACGGCGATCGAGACGGCCGTCGGGTTCTACGAACAGGCACCCACCAAGGCGATGACGGTCACGACCCACTGGTCCGACATCTGGCTGAGGGCCGACGATTGGGCCGAGGCGTTCGAAGCACTCGTACCTGGCACTCCGCACAACGAGGCGCGCGATCTGATCTGGGAGGAGCTGCTCACGATCCTTACGGACAAGCACGACGGTGACGCCGCCCCGCATCTGCTCCGGCGGTCACTGTTGCAGGACCAGGAACTGCTCACGACCTTCAACCGTGCCTGGCCGCTGCTCGAAGCAGCTGATCTCGTCGGAGACCTGTGGTCGGTGCCCGCGTACCTACGCAAGTGCGCTCCGTGGTTCAGCCCTGACGACGTTCGATCGCTGCAGCGCCAGGACGCCCAGGCCTGGACGGTGTCCGACCTGCCGCTCCTGGACGCAGCCCGGCAGCGACTCGGTGACCCGGAGGCATCACGCCGTCAGCGTCGGCAGAAGGCCGCCGTCGCCGCCGAGCGCGAGCAGATGGCCATGGTCGTCGACGACCTGATCGAGTCCGCCGACGACGAGTACGGCGTAGGCCTGGTGACGATGCTTCGCGGCGAAGACTTCCACGACGCCCTGGTCGACCAGACCGCGCTGCCCAGCACCGCCCCGGACCTTCTCGCCGGCCCGTTCGCGCACATCGTCGTGGACGAGGCTCAGGAATTGACCGACGCGCAGTGGCAGATGCTGCTGCTGCGCTGTCCGTCCCGCAGCTTCACCATCGTCGGCGACCGCGCCCAGGCCAGGTACGGGTTCCCCGAGTCGTGGCAGGAACGGCTCGAGCGGATCGGGTTCGACCGGATCAACCTGGCCTCCCTGACCATCAACTACCGGACGCCGCAAGAGGTCATGGCGGAGGCCGAGCCGCTCATCCGGGCCGTGCTCCCGGACGCCAACGTGCCGACGTCCATCCGCAGCACCGGCGTCCCCGTCGATCACGGGTCTGCTTCGGATCTGGGTTCGATCCTTGACGAGTGGCTCGCCACGCATGCGGATGGGATCGCCTGCGTCATCGGCACCCGTCACATCGAGGACGGCACGCTCCGGGCGTCGGCTCGCGTCTGGTCGCTGACCCCGGAACTGTCGAAGGGGCTCGAGTTCGACCTGGTCGTACTCATCGACCCAGAGACGTTCGGCAATGCCACCAGCGGCATCGAAGCAACGGTCGATCGCTATGTCGCGATGACCCGAGCGACCCAGCGACTCGTCATCCTCACAAGCTCCTGACGTCGGCCAAGACCTCGTCGCGCCTGTGCCTCGACTCGGCGACGATGGCTGGGGTTGGTGACCGCGCAAACTGTCGGAGGCCCCTCAGCTGGGCATGTCGGCGAAGCGGCTGTAGCGGCCCTGGAAGGCGACGGCACAGGTGGCGGTGGGGCCATTGCGGTGCTTGGCCAGGATCAGGTCCGCCTCACCCGCGCGCTCGGTCTCTGGCTCGTACAGGTCGGGACGGTGTACCAGCAGCACGACGTCCGAGTCCTGCTCGATCGAGCCGGACTCGCGCAGGTCGGACAGCAGCGGCTTCTTGTCGGTGCGCTGTTCGGGACCCCGGTTGAGCTGCGAGAGCGCGATCACCGGCACATCGAGCTCCTTGGCCAGCAGCTTCATCGCGCGGGAGAACTCGCTGACCTCCTGCTGCCGGGTCTCGACGCGCTTATTGCTCGTCATCAGCTGCAGATAGTCGATGACAACCAGTTGCAGGTCGTGCCGCTGGCGCAGCCTCCGCGCCTTCGCGCGGATCTCCATCATCGTCAGGTTCGGGCTGTCGTCGATGAACAGCGGTGCCTCGGCCAGCTCGGACGAGCGACGCGCCAGCCGCGTCCAGTCCTGATCGCTCATGTGTCCCGAGCGCATGTTCTGCAGCGACACGGTCGCCTCCGCCGAGAACAGCCGCATCATGATCTCGACTCGGCTCATCTCCAGCGAGAAGATCACCGACGGCTTGCCGTGCTTGATCGAGGCCGAGCGCGCGATGTCCAACGCCAGCGTCGAGTTATGAGTCGGCACCATCGTTCGCCCGGCGAGATACATGTGCGCGGCGTTCGCGACTTGGACGCATCGAACCGGTACCGAAGGCACGCGGCGGACGTCGACGATGAAGCGAGTGCGTGCGCCGGCGCGCACTTCCGCATGCTGCCGGTGGACCTTCCCGTCGATGCCGAACACTCGCTCGGCAGAGGCGAACGCGATGGTGTAGCAGGCCCCGGTTCGGCCGCGCACCTGCTTGGTTCGGAGTTCTGCCCGGTAGCCGAGGCTGACGACGAGCTCGCGAATATCGGAAGCCAACCGTGCATTGGTTACCCCGATCTCGAGTGTTCCGCGCGATGTTGCGTAGCCATCCGTGTCGAGCAGACCGGCGAGAAGAGATCGGCGCTGGGACTCATTGGCGCGAAGGTAGAGCGCCGGGATGTGCTTGACGTCGAGAACGCCGGCCGTTCGCAACCGGGCTTGCACCGATCCGTTGCGTGCCCCGAGTCCGGCGCACGACGTGGCGCAGGTGCCGGCGTGGAGCAAACCAGGCCGAAATTCAGCGCCGCACACTTCGCAGGAGCGAGCCGGACGTTCCAGTTCGGGCAGCCGCAACCAATGCCGCGTCGGTGCGCGCGAGGAAGCGACGACGATGCCCTCCGTGCGGATGTTTTCGCTCATCTGCTCGTCGGCACAGGTCAGCGATGTGGCAGCAGTCGTACCGTCGCCCAGCCATGCGCCCAGCAGATACGGCGCTAGCGGCAGGTCGGCCTCGGGCAGCACGAGTGGTTCCGCGCAGCTAACGGCGTGGTTGGGTCGTCCGTCAGTCGGGTCGCAACGCAGGCTGCGCGCGATGTCCTCCGTCGTACGGATGTCATGATCTTGGCTGCGGGTCCATGAGTTCGTCGGCCGACATACTCGCTGTGCCACGGCGGCAGTCAGGGCCTGGTGTGCGCAGGCGGGGCCGCTACGCCGAGCGCGCGAGTTGCGCTGACCCTCGATTGGACGCCGGGCCCGCACGGAAGATCCGAGCGCCAACGCTTTTCGTTGCACCGGGACGCGGAATTCGCCGCCGAGAGCGGGAAGGAGGAATCGATCCGAGCGATCTGCACGGGCGCGACGCGACGCACGGGTGCTTGTGCACCACTGGTGTTCGGCGTCGGCGACGATGACGGTGCCGTCGGAGAACTCCACCTCGTAGCACGGGCGATCCCGCATCACCTCGGTCGCAGCTACGACTGGCGTGGGGCGGCCGTCCGCGCCGAGCAGCAGATCTCCGACCCGCACGTTCCCCATGGTCGTCCAGCCGGTGGGCGTCGGGAGCGGTGTGTCCACGGCGAGTGCCTTGCCCGTGCCCGGCCGCCCGGCAATCGTGATCATCTGCCCGGGGTGCAGACCGTTGGTGTACTCGTCGAGCTGCTGGAAGCCAGTGGGGATGCCGGTGCCGACGCCGCCGGTTGCGGAGATCTTGTCGATCTCGTCGAGGGTCGACTGCAGCAGCGACTCGATGTGCACGAAGTCCTCGGACGTGCGCCGCTCGGTGACCTCGTAGATCTCAGCCTGCGCCCGGTCGACGACGTCGTCGACCGTGCCGGAAACGTCGGTCGATCCGGACGCGGTCTCGTAGCCCATCTGCACGATGCGCGTGCCCGCAACCACCAGGCGGCGCAACGTCGCGCGCTCGGCCACGATCCGCGCGTAGTAGCCCGCGTTGGCTGCCGTCGGGACGAGCGAGATCAGTGTGTGCAGGTACGGCGCGCCGCCGACACGGATCAGCTGCCCGGCGTGCGTCAGCTCGGCCGCGACGGTGATCGCGTCGGCCGGCTCGCCACGCGCGTAGAGGTCCAGGATCGCGTCGTAGACCAGCTGGTGCGCGGGCCGGTAGAAGTCCCCGGGGCGAACCACCTCGACGACGTCGGCGATCGCGTCCTTGGAGAGCATCATCGAGCCGAGGACCGACTGCTCCGCCTCGACCGACTGCGGCGGTGTGCGGTCGCGGTCGTACTCGCTTCCCCCGGAGGCCGCGCGTGACTCGTTGGCCAGGGTCATCGGCGTTCACTCTCCCGGCAGTATTCGTACGCAAGTATGGCTAGCACGCACGATCGCAGGTGGGTCCGACAAAGTTGGCTGTCAGATCCGTCCGGCGAGTGAGCGGCAGTGAGCACGCTAGGTCCGGATGGCGGGGTCCGGCAATTTCCGTTGTGTATGCAGCGGTGGACGTAGCTGTGGGAATCGCGGTAGCCGCTGTTGACGAGCCGTGGACGACGCTGTGTACAGCGAACTATCTTTCTGCTCGAAGTCGGCCGCGGGCACCAACAGCCGGGGGCGCACCGTGCACCGACTGTGCACGGAAGAAAGTTTCGATGCCGGCTTCGCGAGCGTCCGAGCCTCGCTGCGCTCGCTCACCGGCGCACCTAGCTCAGCCCGCCCGCCCACGCGGCTGATCATTTCGCGTCTAACGAGCGAACGAATCCGGCCGCAGACGCGAATTGATCACCGGGAAGGGACGCGCGGCGGTGCTCAGCAGAGCCGCGGTCAGACTGCGGTGACGGTCACCGGCACCGACGCCACGACGTCCGGGTGCAGGTCGACGGTGACGGTGTGCGGGCCGGTCGACTTGATGTGGCCGGGCAACTGGATGCGCTTCTTGTCCAGCACCGGACCGCCGGCATCCTTGACGGCCGTCGCGACGTCGGCGGTCGTCACCGAACCGAACAACCTGCCGTCTTTGCCCGCACGGGCGCTCAGCGTGATCGACAGCTTCTCTAGATCGGACTTGATCTCGCGGGCGTGTGACAGGTCGCGGATCTCGCGGGCGTCCCGGGAGCGCTTGATCTGGCTGATCTGCTTCTCGGCGCCCTTGGTCCAGTTGATCGCGGCGCCGCGCGGCACGAGGAAGTTGCGGCCGTAGCCGTCGGCGACCTCGACGATGTCGCCGGCCAGGCCCAGTCCTGCGACCTCACGGGTGAGGATGAGCTTCATCGGATACCGTCCTAGCGCGCGGTCGAGGTGTAAGGGAGCAGCGCCATCTCGCGGGCGTTCTTGATCGCCTTGGCTAGCTGTCGCTGCTGCTGCGAGGTGACGCCGGTGACCCGGCGGGCGCGGATCTTTCCGCGGTCGGACACGAATTTGCGCAGCAGCGCGGTGTCCTTGTAGTCGATGTAGGTGATCTTGGCTGCGAGCAGCGGATTCGACTTCTTCTTCGGCTTGCGGATGGGGGGCTTGGGCATCTCGAGGTCTCCTGGTATCGGTCGCGATCGTGAGATGTGCGGCGTGATCGCCGAGGCCGTTAGAAGGGCGGTTCGTCGGAGGTCGCTTCGGCGCCGGCCGGCTGCGCCGAACCCCACGGATCGTCGGCGTTGGTGCTGCTGGCCCCGCCGCCTGAGCCGGACGAGCCGAAACCGCCGGATGAGGACGAAGACGAGCCGCGCTGGGTGCGGTTGACCTTCGCTGAGGCGTACTTCAGCGACGGCCCGATCTCGTCGACATCGAGCTCGATCACGGTGCGCTTCTCGCCCTCACGGGTCTCGAACGAGCGTTGCTTGAGCCGACCGGACGCGATCACCCGCATTCCGCGGGTCAGCGACTCGGCGGCGTTCTCGGCCGCCTGGCGCCACAGCGAGCAGCGCAAGAACAGTGCCTCGCCGTCCTTCCATTCGCTGGTGTTGCGGTCGAACGTGCGTGGCGTGGACGCGATCGTGAAGGACGCGACCGCGGCGCCCGAGGGAGTGAAACGCAGCTCGGGGTCGGCGGTGAGGTTGCCGACCACGGTGATGAGAGTTTCGCCGGCCATGGGTTACCTCTCGTCCGGACGCAGCACCTTGGTCCGCAGCACGGACTCGTTCAGGTTGAGCTGGCGGTCCAATTCCTGCACCGACGCCGGCTGGGCCTGTAGGTCGATGACGGCGTAGATGCCCTCGATGTGCTTGTCGATCTCGTAGGCGAGCCGGCGGCGTCCCCAGATGTCGAGCTTCTCGACGGTTCCACCGTCATTTTTCACTACCGACAGGAATGCGTCGAGGGACGGGGCGATGGTGCGTTCCTCGAGGCTCGGGTCGAGGATCACCATCACCTCGTAGTGACGCAGGGCCGACTTCGACGCGGCTTGCGGCGGCGCGGCCTTCGCCGCGCCTCGGGTGGTGGTTCTGGGCGCACTCAATCCAGGTGCCTCCTGTGGACTGGATCGGCCACGGACCTTCCGTGGCAGGAGGGCGAACACCTGTGCGACCGCATCCCACGGCACAACCGAGTCCTGGGACCGTTGCAGGCGAACCCCGCAAGCCTACTCGTGGGAACGGCGCAACCTGAAATCGCCGGACACGGTGCGAGTCGGATGCGCGAAGAAATCCGTCGCGCCGGTGAATGGGCCGCCAGCCGGGTCGCCGAGATCCTGGGTGCGCACGGGGTCGAGCTCCGGGCGCCACATCTCGCGCACGATCAGCCCGGCCAGGCTCAGCAGCAGGCCGTCCCGAACGACGATCAGCAGCATCAGCCAGCCGTAGCCGATCCCGTGCGCCGACTGGCCGGAGCCGAGCCCCAGCAGCAAGGTGAGGGTGGCGAACCACACGGTGGTCTCGACGAACTGCCAGACCAGCGCTAGCCGCCAGCGGGGCCGCGCCAGCGCGAGCAGAGGCACCAACCACAACGAGTACTGGGGGCTCCATACCTTGGTCGTCAGCAGGAACGCGAGCACTACCAGGAACGCCAGCTGGCCAAGTCGCGGGATGACCGGCGCGGACAGACCCAGCCAGATGACGAGCAGCAAGGCCACCACGAGCGCGAGCGCGACCGCTGGCCCGGGCGGCACCCAGTACGTCGCGTCGGCTGCCCTGGTCCCGTCGGTTCGCAGCGTCTTGACGATCGCCCAGACCGTGCTGCGCTCGCTCCCCCGCTCGATGCTGAGCTTGTAAAAGGCCCACCAGCCGTGCCCGTACGCCAGCGCTACCGGCAGGTTCACGGCCGACCACGACAGCACGGCGCCGCCCCCCGCCCAGAGCGCTGGTGCATAGCGGCGGGTGCGGATGGCGAGAATCGCAAGCGCCACCAGCAGGAACACCGGGTAGAGCTTGGCTGCCGTCCCCAGTCCGATGAGGACGCCGGACGCGACCGGCCGTCCCCGCGCCCAGGCCCACAACGCCGAGCTGGTTAAGGCCATGGCGAGCAGGTCCCAGTTCGAGAAGGCGTGAAAGACGAGCAGCGGCGACAGCGCGAACAGGGCGGCGTCGTAGGGGCGCCCGCGCGCCGTGTGTGCCGTCGCGCCCGTCGTGACCAGCCCGCAGATCGCGAGCAGCAAGGCGGTGACCACGCCGAAGAGCACCACCTGCGACCACTGGACCTCGATCGCGTGCAGGCCGCGGGTGATCTCCGCGCTGACCCACATAAAAGCGCCGGTCAGCACGGGGTACTCGACCGCAGTGTCGCGGTAGGGCACGGCGCCGATGTCGAGGCGTTCGTCGCCCCACAGCGGGACGATATCTGAATAGCACATATGTGTGTACTGCTTGGAACCGGTCCAGTCGCCGGACACGCACGGCGACTTCTGCGCGAATCCCAGCAGCATGGTGAGCACCGTCATCGCGAGCAAGACACGCAGCGGCGTCCACCAGGACGTTCGGCCGATGCCGGCGCGGACGCCCCAGCTGCCGCCGAGCGGTCCACTGGCCCGGGCGGCGGTGGGATCGACGTGGCTCGGCGGTTTCCTCGAGCCGGGCACGACCTGCGCGGACGGGGCCGGGGAATCCGTGACGCCGGACGTCATCGCCTCATCCTGGCGCGGACCGCGCCCGCGTCCCGCACGCTGCTCATCCGCGCGCTAACCCGCCGGGGGCGCTGGCTCCCGGTGACGCGCCGGTGCTCGTCGATCGGGTCGCCGAGCTGCTCGTCGTCGACGGCGCGGAACTGGTCGTGGACGGCGCGGAACTGGTCGTGGACGGCGCGGGGCTGGTCGTCGGTGGCGCCGAACTGCTCGATGACGGCACCCGAACCGAGGCCGAGGACGAACTGCTCGTCGTGGGTGCCGGTCGCGACGATGAGCGCTCGGTGGATGCGAATACCAGCTGCTTGCTCGCCATGGATAGCTTCGGCTTGCCCGCGAGATAGCTGTCCATGAACAGCTTCCAGGTCTTGCCGGGCAGGTCGCGGCCGTACTCGGGAGATCCGCTCGAGTCCAGGATCGGATGTGTCGAGTCGCCGCTGCCGGCCCACACCGCGGCGCTCACCTGCGGCGTGAAGCCGACCATCCACGCGTCGCTGTTGCCGCCCGCGTACCGGCCCCTCTGGATGCCCTCGGTGCCGGTCTTGGCTGCCGAGTCGCGTCCGTTAGTTAGCGGCACGCCCGACCACTGCGCGATCGGCTCGAGGGTCAGCGTGACGTCGTTGGCGACCTTCGCGTCGATCGCCCGCGTACCCGAGTTGTCGTGGTGGTACACGACATTGCCGGCCGCGTCGGCGGCCTGCTGGACGAAGAACGGGTGATGGGTGTTCCCTCCGTCGGCCAGAGTCGCGAAACCGACAGCCTGGTCGACGGGATGCACTGCGAAATCGCCGATGCCGATGCCGAAGGTGGTGTCGCCGGAGGGATTGACCAGGGTGGGTTTGCCGTTCACGTCCTTCGCGATGCCCATGGCGTGTGCGGTGTCGGCCACGTCGGTGGGCCCGACCTTGGCGGCCATCTGGTCGAAGGTCGTGTTGAGCGAGTACTTCATCGCGTTGGCCACGGTGACCGAGGACGTGCTGAACTGCCGGTCGCTCGGATCGTTGCAGATCCGGGTCGCCTCGATCGTCACGCAATAGCTGCCGTCGACTTTCGAGTCGATCGCGATCGGCGTCCCTTTGCTCTTCTTGTCCAGCGTCTGGGTCAGCGCCGTCGCTAGCGTGTACGGCTTGAACGACGATCCGGGTGCCGCGGTGCCGACGCCCGCATAGTCGTTGTAGTCAATCTTGCCGGCATAGTCCTTGCGTCCTGGACCGGTGCCGCCGTAGTAGGCGAGCACCCCGCCGCTGCTCGGATCGACTGCTACCAGAGCATTCTTGATGGTGCGCTGCTTCTTGGTCAGACCGCTGAAGGTCGTCTTGATCGCACGCTCTGCGGCGGCCTGCGCTCTCCTGTCGATCGTGGTTCGGATGGTCAGCCCGCGCGCATAGATCTCGTTCTCGTTGATGCCGTTGGCCTGCAGTTCCGCCAGGACGCGTTGCACGATCAGGAACTTCGGGCCGGTAACACCGAGGCTGCCGGTATTCTTGGGCTTTGTGGTCTTCGGGTACGTCATCGCATTGGCCTGTGCCTGGGTCAGGTGCCCCGCGGTGACCATGCCGTCGAGGACGTAGCGCCAGCGTGCCCTGGCCGGGCCCGGGTTGACTGCGGGGTCGTAGTAACTCGGCGCCCGCAGCAGGCTGGCGAGCACGGCGCCTTCCTCGACGGACAGCTTGCTGGCGGGTTTGCCGAAGAAGGCGTCCGCCGCAGCCTGGATGCCGTACGCGCCGCGTCCGAAGTACACGGTGTTCAGATAGAACTCGAGGATCTGGTCCTTCGAGTACTCGCGCGAGAGCTTGACCGCGATGGCGAGTTCACGCAGCTTGCGCGACAGGGTGCGCTCGTTGCTCAGGTAGGCGTTCTTCACGTATTGCTGAGTGATTCCCGAGCCGCCCTGGGTGTCTCCGCCAGTCAGGTCGGACAGCGCCGCGCGCAGCGTCCCGGTGATCGACACGCCGGGCTCGCCGTAGAAGCCGCGGTCCTCGGCGGCCAGGACGTCCCACTGGACCGGCTTGGGCACCTGGCTGAGCTTCACGATCGTACGATCGACGCTGCCGATCTTGGCCAGCGTCGAGCCGTCGGCGAAGGTGATCGTAGCCGACTGCGGCAGCGGCAGGGTTTCGGGACGCGGGACCTGACTGAGCGTGTAGAAGAGGACGACTGCGGCGACCATCAGCGCGGCGATCAGGCCGAGCAGCCAGGTGCCGACGATCCCGATCCGGCGCCATACCCGCCGCGTACGCGACATCGCTGCCAGCCGAGTCTTCTTGCGCGCCCGCCTCGCCCGATACCGGGCGGTAAGGCCCGTCGCGGACCGGTGCTCTGTCTCGCGGTCGGCCACGCTGGGTCCTCCTCGGGGGCACCGTCGGCACGATCGAGCGGCGCTTGACGTCGAATCGAGGTTACGCGAGAGCCTCGAGTGACTGACGGAACTCGAAGATCACTGACGGATCATCAAGATCACTGACGTCGGATTCGCCGTCAGTCAACCGCGCGATCCGTCAGTCAACCGCGCGATCAGTCAGTCAGCGATCGGAGCGGGCTCCGATTGGGTCGTTGCTGCGCGGTTGCCCAGCGATCGCTGCAGGATCTGCGCGACGTCGAGCACCTGCACGTCTTCCCGAGCCTCGCCGTTCGCGGCCTTCTGGGTGACCGCGTCCGAGAGCATCACCATGCAGAACGGGCAGGCGGTCGAGATCAGATCCGGATCGAGGGCGAGCGCCTCTTCGGTGCGTTCGAGGTTGATCCGCTTGCCGATCTTCTCCTCCATCCAGAAGCGCGCACCGCCCGCGCCGCAGCAGAAACCGCGCTCCTTACAGCGGTGCATCTCCTGCGACCTCAACGCCGGGATCGCACCGAGCACCTCGCGTGGCGGCGTGTACACCTTGTTGTGCCGACCCAGATAGCACGGATCGTGATACGTAACGGACTTGTCGACCGGTTCGACCGGCGTCAACCTGCCCTGCTCGACGAGCCGGCCCAGCAACTGCGTGTGGTGCACGACCTCGTAGTGCCCGCCCAGCTGCGAATACTCGTTGCCCAGCGAGTTGAAGCAGTGCGGGCAGGTGGCCACGATCTTGAGCGGATCCGCGCGGGTGATCGAGGTCAGCGTCTCGACGATTTGCATGCCCTGCATCTGGAACAGGAACTCGTTGCCCAGCCGCCGCGCCGGATCGCCGGTGCACGTCTCGCCGGAGCCGAGGACGGCGAACTCGACACCTGCCACGTGCAGCAGTTCGGCGAAAGCAACGGTGACCTTCTTGGCGCGGTCGTCGAGCGCACCGGCACAGCCGACCCAGAACAGGTAGTCAATGTCGACGTCCAGCTTCGTCCCCGGCTCGGCCCGGCGCACTTCGAAGGACAGGTTTTGCATCCACTCGTCGCGGCCGCGGTCGGCCATCCCCCACGGATTACCTTTGTTCTCGATGTTGCGCAACATCACGCCAGCCTCGGACGGGAACGCCGACTCGATCAGCACCTGGTAGCGGCGCATATCGACGATGTGGTCGATGTGCTCGATGTCGACCGGGCACTGCTCGACGCACGCGCCGCACGTCGTGCACGACCAGAGGACTTCTGGGTCGATGACGCCGCCGCTCGCGAGATCGCCGACGAGCGGACGCGAGGCCTGGTCGGGTCCGGAGCCCTCGACCCGCGCGAACCCGGACTCGGGGACGTGTCCCTCACGGCCCTCGGCGCTGGCGTCGGTGGGCATCGCTTGGCCGCCGATGAGATACGGCGCCTTCGCGAACAAGTGATCGCGCAGGTCCATGATCACGAGTTTGGGCGAGAGCGGCTTGGCGGTATTCCAGGCAGGGCATTGCGACTGGCAGCGGCCACACTCGGTGCACGTCGCGAAGTCGAGGTAGCCCTTCCAGCTGAAGTCCTCGATCTTGCCGGCTCCAAACACGGTGTCCTCGGACAGATTCTCGACATCGTTGAAGTCGATGGGCTTGCCGTCGTCGTCGGTCACCGGCAGCAGCGGACCCAACCCGTCCGGCTCGCGCTTGGTGAGCACGTTGAGCGGCGCGGTCGCGATGTGCAGGTGCTTGGAATAAACGACGATGATCGTGAAGCCGAAGATCACCGCCATCTGCGCGAGAAGGAAGAAGGTCTCGATGCCCTGGTTGTACGCACCATCCCCGAGCAGTTTCGACACGGCGTAGGACGCGAACGGTGCTCTGGATTTGCCCCAAGGGAAGTGCCCGGTGTTGTACTGCGCGCCGCGGTAGAGCAGCAGGGAGATCACGACCAGAAAGATCATCGCAAGGATCATCCACGCCGGTCCGGTGTGCGAGCCGTAGAACCGGCTGTCGCGTTGTTTGCGGGCGGGCGCGTTGCGAACCCGGTTGACGGCGAACCAGCTGATCGCCACGAGCACGGCGACGGCGAAGAAGTCCTCGGCGAACCCGAGCCAGCGCGCGTGCCCGATGATCGGGAGCGCAAAGTCCTTGCTGATCACCAGCGCGCCGAACGCCTCGACGATCGTGACCCCCAGGATGACGAATCCCCAGAAGGTGAAGAAGTGCGCAGTGCCCGGAGCACTCCATTTCAGCAGTTTGCGCTGCCCGAGGACCTCGACGACCTGGACCTTCACTCGCCGCTGGATCATGTCGGTGCGGCCCCGGGCGGGACGTCCGGACCGGATGAGCTTGACCAACCAGGCGATCCGTCTGCCGGCGACCGCCGCGGTGATGAGCAGCATGGTGAGCGCCAGGACGATGCGCAGCAGTCCGGGTGCCGTGTAAGCCCAATCGAACACCGTCCCGTAGGCGACCGGATGCGAACTCGTACTCGCGACAGCGTTGAGCGCCACGGCATCTCCTCTGAGTGCGAGATCGACGGATCCGTTCGGCCATACTGACACGAGGTCGACGGCCTAAGGGGGACGGGGATGAGCGACGCTTGCGGAGCGGACTGGCGACATCGCATCTCCGCATGACCGCATCGAGCGAAGCGAGGTAGGGGATGAGCTGGTCGCAGGCCCGATCACCCTCGACGCGTTCCGGCACTTCGCCGGCGCCTACCTGCCGGTACACGCGGCGGCAACCGGCACGGTGCATCTGGATGCACCGGTTCCACTGACGATCGACCTGCCCGCGCTGATGGCCTGACCGCGCAGGCGCCTGGCGGTTCCCACAGGACTGTGAGCTGAGTCATACCTCATCCGGGAAGTTGAGCGAGCCCGGCTCAGTTCTTTTGACAACATCGCCGGCCGGCGAGCACCATGAAAGGCCGGATCAGGCCCGCAACCAGCCCGTCCAAGCACCTCATAAGGAGTCAGTCACTATGGCACGAGCCGTCGGTATCGACCTCGGTACCACCAACTCCGTCGTCTCCGTCCTGTCCGGCGGCGAGCCGGAGGTCATCGCGAACTCGGAAGGTTCGCGCACTACACCCAGCGTCGTCGCCTTCGCCAAGAACGGCGAGGTTCTCGTCGGCGAGGTGGCCAAGCGGCAGGCCGTAACCAACGTCGACCGCACGATCCGCTCGGTGAAGCGCCACATGGGCGACCCGAGCTGGAAGGTCGACATCGACGGCAAGTCCTACAACGCCCAGGAGATCAGCGCTCGCGTGCTGCAGAAGCTCAAGCGCGACGCGGAGAGCTACCTCGGCGAGCCGGTCGCGGACGCCGTGGTCACTGTGCCGGCCTACTTCAACGACGCCCAGCGTCAGGCCACCAAGGAGGCCGGCCAGGTCGCGGGGCTCAACGTCCTGCGGATCGTCAACGAGCCGACCGCAGCCGCGCTTGCCTACGGCCTGGACAAGGGCGCGACCGAGCAGACGATCCTGGTCTTCGACCTTGGCGGCGGCACCTTCGACGTGTCGCTGCTCGAGATCGGCGAGGGCGTCATCGAGGTCAAGGCGACCAGCGGCGACAACCACCTCGGTGGGGACGACTGGGACCAGCGGGTCATCGACTGGCTGGTCGACAAGTTCCGCTCGGCGCACGGCATCGACCTCGCCCGGGACAAGATGGCGATGCAGCGGCTGCGCGAAGCGGCCGAGAAGGCCAAGATTGAACTTTCCTCGTCGCAGCAGACCAGCATCAATCTGCCCTATATCACGCAGGACGCCGAGAAGAACCCGATGTTCCTGGACGAGTCGCTGTCCCGCGCGGAGTTCCAGAAGATCACCGGCGATCTGCTCGAGCGCACCAAGGCCCCGTTCCAGAGCGTGATCAAGGATGCAGGCATAAGCGTCGGCGAGATCAACCACGTCGTCCTCGTCGGCGGCTCGACGCGGATGCCGGCCGTGGGCGAACTGGTCAAGGAACTCACCGGCGGCAAGGAGCCGAACAAGGGCGTCAACCCGGACGAGGTCGTCGCCGTTGGCGCCGCACTGCAGGCCGGGGTGCTCAAGGGCGAGGTCAAGGACGTCCTGCTGCTCGATGTGACCCCGCTGTCGCTGGGCATCGAGACCAAGGGCGGCATCATGACCAAGCTCATCGAGCGCAACACGACAATCCCGACCAAGCGCTCGGAGATCTTCACGACCGCGGACGACA
The DNA here is from genome assembly GCA_030948475.1 of Actinomycetota bacterium. Classification (GTDB taxonomy): domain Bacteria; phylum Actinomycetota; class Actinomycetes; order Mycobacteriales; family Jatrophihabitantaceae; genus JALZAI01. Next base: position 837 of record JALZAI010000209.1, on the reverse strand, counting down.
ATCAGTCCAGCGTGCAGATTCAGGTCTACCAAGGCGAGCGCGATATCGCGGCGTACAACAAGAAGCTCGGCATGTTCGAGCTGACTGGGCTGCCGCCCGCGCCGCGAGGCGTCCCGCAGGTCGAGGTCACGTTCGACATCGACGCGAACGGCATCGTGCACGTCTCGGCGAAGGACCTGGCCACCAACAAGGAACAGGGCATGACCATCACTGGTGGCTCGGGTCTGTCCAAGGACGAGATCGACCGGATGATGAAGGAAGCCGAGGCCCACGCCGGCGAGGACAAGCAGCGCCGCGACGAGGCCGAGATCCGCAACAGTGCGGAGGGCCTGCAATTCGCGACAGAGAAGTTCCTCACCGAGAACGGCGACAAGCTGCCGGCCGAGAAGAAGGCCGAACTGGAGGCCGCGGTCGAGGAACTGAAGAAGTCGCTCGACGGTGCCGACTACGAGGCCATCAAGGTCGCGCAGGAGAAGGTGTCGCGCATCGCCTCCGAAGCCGGCGGCGCAATGTACGAGGCGGCGCAGGCTGCCGGAGGTGGCGCCGAGGGCGCAGCACCGTCCGGTGATTCCGGGTCCGGCACCGCCGACGACAGCGTGGTCGACGCCGAGGTCGTGGACGAGGGCCCGGAGGACTCGGCCGGGGAGAAGAAGTGAGCGACGCTTGCGAGCGAACCAATGTCGTCGTCTGGCTTTGCCGGTCGACCGAGCGTAGCGAGGCTCGGCCGTGAGCCCTCGTGACGGCGAGCGCAGCGGGGCGCGCTCCGACGAGCCGGAGCCGGTCGTGATCCGCGATAACCGCAAGCTCGATCCGGTGACCGGACAGGTCCGCAAGCCG
>JALZAI010000192.1 GCA_030948475.1 Actinomycetota bacterium | reverse complement strand
GGTCGAGTCGATCGAGTGCGTTAGCCATGACCAGGGACGTTACCGCCAACAACCGACCGGCAGACCTACGGGCGAGCCATTGGCCCACACCACGCTCACCTGTGCCAGGTGCATGCGCCACTCGGTGAGATACCGGATCGGCGAGCGGCCGAGCATCTGCCGGAAGCGAGCATCGAGCAGCGAGCGCGACACCGCCGCCGACTTCGCCAGCTCAGACACCGTCCACCTGTATTCCGGCGAGCGATGAAGCAGCGCGATCGCGGGTGTCAGCACCGGATCCCGCCGGGCGCTGCGTGAGCTGGGTCCCCGCGAGCAGGCCGCCGTTGGAGCGGCCGCTCGTTGCCAGCTGGTGCGCGGAGGTCCAGCGGGTGGCGATAAGGTGCTCGGCCGCGGCGATGGCGTCGTCGAAGACGTTCTGCTTATTGGCCCGCCGCCCGGCATCGTGCCAGTCGGAGCCGTATTCGCCCCCACCGCGCAGGCACGCGATCGCCGCGACGCCGCCAGCCTCGGCGAACGCGAAGCGGGTCGGCTCGAACTCCGGCGTCATCGCGATTCCGAAGCCGCCGTAGCCGTACAGCCAGGCCGGATGCGGACCGGTATCGGCGGTGACGTCGCCGCGGTGCAGCAGGAACACCGGCAGGCGCGTCCCGTCATCGCTGGTCACCCAAATCTGCTCGGCGACCACCTCGACCGGGGTAGTCAACGGCGCACTGAACGGGTGGGTCAGCTCGCCCGTTTCGACGTCATAGCCGAGCACCGACGGCGGCGCGGTGAAGCTCGTCCAGCCGATATGCGCCAGCGCCTCGTCCGCGCGGGCGGACAACCCGGTGACCGAGCCGAGGCCGGGCAGCTGGATAGCACCGTGCACGGTGCCGTCGAGGCCATGGACGGACAGCCGGGACGTCGCGTCGTGCAGGGTGTGCAGCACGATGCGGTGCGCAGCAACCACGCCGTCCTGCAGCGCGTCCTCGCCGGCGGGAACGACCTCGGTGACCGCGCCGCTCGCGGTGTCGAGAGCGACCAGCCGCCCGAGCGGCGACGACGACCAGCCAGCGGTCGTCCTCGGTGATCTCCGCCCAGAAGGTGACATCGGGCTCGTCGGGGAGGGCAAAGACGACCTCGTCCTCGTCCTGTGACGTGCCGAGGCGGTGCACGGCGAGATAGTGCCCGCGGTTGGACGAGACGAACTGCGCCGCGTCCGGTGCAGCGAACCGTCCGTAGACGAAGCCGCTGCCGTCGGGCAGCCACGCGGGCCAAGTGAACTTCGACCACTCGACCAGGTCACCGTGATCGGCGCCGGTGCCGACCTCGCGCACCCGCCAGGTCCGCCAGTCACTGCCGGCCTCCAGGTAGGCGAACGCGACCAGGGTCCCGTCTTGGTTCGGGACGGCGGCAGCCACCGCGGTGCTGGCGTCAAGCGCGACCGGGTTCGGGTCGATCAGGGTGCGGGCCCGATCGAACGGCTGGTCCGAGACCAACACGACGTCCTGCTGCTGGACCCCGTCGTTGTGGGTGCGGAACCAGGCCCTGCCTCGATGGACCGGGAGCCCACTTCTGGGCAGACCCACGGCGCGGCGCAGCGCCGCGGACACGGCGTCGCGCCCGAGCAAACCGTCGAGGTAGGAGCGGGTCGCGGCGCCCTGGGCCTGCAGCCACTCGCGCACCTCGGGGTCGTCCGAATTCTCGAGCCACCGGTACGGGTCGGCGACGCTGGTTCCGAAGTAGTCGTCGTGCTGATCGACGGTGCGGGTGGGGAGGTGTGCCACTGTGACTACCCTGCCAGCCATGTCACCGCAGCCGCCGCTCGCGTTCGACCCGATCGAGCGCGCCGGCGAGCTGTGGCAGCGGCAGTGGCCCGGTGAGCAGCCTGCGGTCTACGCCTCCATGCGCGCAGTCACGTCGATCATGCGGGCGCACCAGATCCTGCTCGCCGAGCTGGACGCGATGCTGCGCCGGTACGGGATCACGTTCAGCCGGTACGAGGCACTGGTCCTGCTCATGCACTCGCGCGACGGCGCGCTGCCGCTGTCCAAGGTCGGCGAGCGGCTGCAGGTGCACGCCACCTCGGTCACGAACGTGATCGACCGGCTCGAGGGCGCGGGCCTGGCGCGGCGCGAGCCGAATCCGCGCGACGGACGCGGCACCCTGGCCGTTATCACGCCGGCCGGGAGGGATGTGGCCCACCGGGCGACCGCGCTGCTGAACTCGGCTCAGTTCGGAATGAGCGCCCTCGAGCCGGCCGAACTCGACGAGATTTTCACCACCCTGCGCCGCCTGCGCCGCGAAGCCGGAGACTTCTCCGATTCACAGTGATTTCCGAGCGTATCCCTGCTCCGAGTGGCTCGTTGTCTTGGGTAGCCGGCGACTGACGCTCACGTGACGTTGCCTGGGTGGGACTACGTCACGTGGGCGCCACGCCGCAGGGCTCCCGTCCTCCGCTTGGCATTTAGTAGGACGTCCAAGTAAATTAGAAGCATGGACGCCGAGCAGATCGACGAGGGCCGGGGCCGATGGCAGGCCCGCTACGACGCCGCGCGCAAGTCCGAGCGCGACTACACCACGCTGTCCGGTGTCGAGGTCGAGCCGGTCTACGGTCCGAGCGGTCCGGACGAGCGCATGGACCGCATCGGCTGGCCAGGACAGTTCCCGTTCACCCGCGGCATCCATGCGACCGGCTACCGCGGCAAGCCGTGGACCATCCGTCAGTTCGCCGGCTTCGGCACCGCCGAGCAGACCAACGAGCGCTACCAGATGATCCTGGCCGAAGGGGCCGGCGGACTGTCGGTCGCGTTCGACATGCCGACACTGATGGGACGCGACTCCGACGACGAGCGCGCGCTCGGCGAGGTGGGCCACTGCGGGGTGGCGATCGACTCCGCCGCCGACATGGACATCTTGTTCCAGGGCATCGACCTGGCGGCCACCACCACGTCCATGACGATCAGCGGCCCGGCCGTGCCGATCTTCTGCATGTACGTTGTCGCCGCCGAGCGGCAGGGCGCGGACACCAGCTTGCTCAACGGCACGCTGCAGACCGACATCTTCAAGGAGTACATCGCCCAGAAGGAGTGGGTCTATCCGCCGCAGCCGCACCTGAAGCTGATCGGCGACCTGATGGAGTACGTGGACGCCGAGATTCCCGCCTACAAGCCGGTGTCGGTGTCCGGCTACCACATCCGCGAGGCCGGGGCGACCGCAGCGCAGGAGCTCGCGTTCACCCTCGCCGACGGCTTCGGCTACGTCGAGCTGGGCACTGCGCGCGGCCTGGATGTGGACCGGTTCGCGCCGGGGCTCTCGTTCTTCTTCGACGCGCACATCGACTTCTTCGAGGAGATCGCCAAGCTGCGCGCGGCGCGACGGATCTGGGCGCGCTGGATGCGAGACGTGTACGGCGCGAAGACCGAGCGTGCCCAGTCGCTGCGCTTCCACACCCAGACCGCCGGTGTCTCGCTCACCGCGCAGCAGCCGGACAACAACATCGTGCGCACCGCCGTCGAGGCGCTGGCCGCCGTGCTCGCCGGCACCAACTCGCTGCACACCAACGCGCTGGACGAGGTGCTCGCGCTGCCGTCGGCGAAAGCGGCACAGATCGCCCTGCGCACCCAGCAGGTGATCGCCGAGGAGACCGGGGTGCTGAACGTGGCCGACCCACTCGGCGGCTCGTGGTACGTCGAGGCGCTGACCGACGAGCTGGAGGCCGAGGCCGAGAAGATCTTCGAGCGGATCCGGGACATGGGTGGCGACACGACGATCCTGTCCGGGCTGCTACGCGGCATCGAGGACGGCTGGTTCATCGGTGAGATCGCCGACTCAGCGTTCACGTACCAGATTTCGATGGAGAAGGGCGACAAGCGGGTCGTCGGAGTGAACACGCTGAGCGGCGACGTGGGTGCGCCGCTGGAGATCCAACGGGTGTCGCACGAGGTCGAGGTGCAGCAGCGGGCGGCCGTGGCCGAGCGCCGTCGTTCGCGGGACCAGGGCGCCGTCGACACAGCGATCGCCCGGATGGTGGCCGCGGCCGAGAACGACGAGAACACCGTCCCGGCGATGCTCGACGCGGCGCGAGCCGAGGCGACACTCGGCGAGATCTGCAATGCGTTCAAGCCGCTGTGGGGCGAGTATCGCGAACCGGTCCGCTTCTAGCCTGTTCGGCCTAACCCGTGCGCGCTTGAGCCGGAGCCGGAGCAGGAGCACGCGTCGGCCTAGCTCCTGCGCCGAGTGAGGCTCAGACGCGCAATTCGAGGATCAGGATGAACGGCGTCTCGGTGGCGCGGCGAACGTGCGAGATTCCGGCTGCGCCCGCGATCTCGGACGGCGTCGCCCGGCCGGATTGATGTTCTCGGCGAATTCGTCGTTGGCGTATGGCTCGGCGAGCATCACTGTTTCGCCCTCGAAGCTCAGCCGATCAGCCAGGCCGGCGTCGGCCACCGCCTTGCGGGCCGCGGCGATCGAGTCGGCGTGGAAGTCGTAGCCGACGAAGCTGCTCGCCGGACAGGCCTGTGTCATAAGTGTGGGTCGACCGCCCGAACCCGCAGCCGACATCGGTGACTTGCGCGCCCGCCGCGAGCCGATCCACCACACCGTCCGATGCCGGTAACCAGGACCACGGCAGGTTGGCAACAAAGCCAGTGCGGAAGAACCGCGCGGTGCCGCTGAACAGAATCGGCGCGTGCTCGTCCCAGCCGATGCCGTCAGCGGTGCGGAACGCCTCCACCAAGCGCGGCATGATCGCGACCGCTCCGGCGAATGACTCGGGCTGCGAGCTTGGACGCGGTCACCGGCTCGCGGCGGGCATCGCCCGATAGAGCCCGAGCCGGTCGCCGACGCAGACCAGCTGGCCGGAGGTCATCGCGCCCCAATCGCCGACCACCTGTCCGACGAGTGCCATCAGCTTCTGTTCGTCCACGGCTTGCATGGCCATCTCTTCTCCGCAGCGGATCGCCGACCGCCGGGCGTTCTTGACCCCACCAGCGGCACGGAGGATTGTCGAGCAGGCTGGCCTGGCTAGCCGCTGCGCTGAGGGGCACCGCAGCCCGGTGCACCTGGAGGCGGAGGTCTTCGACCTGATGACGAAGTGGATCGAGCGCTACCGGCAGCGGAGGCCGGGCACCGCCCGACGCGCGAGGAGACGGCATGAACGACACGATGAAGAAGGCGGCGATCAAGGCGGATCCGACGGTCCCGATCATCCGCGTCACCCAGGACTTCGCGGCCACCCCGGCCAAGCTGTTTCGGGCGCACACCGACCCGGAGCTATTCGTTCGGTGGGTCGGCCCGGACGGAGTCGCGCTGGGGACGCTCAACTTCGAAGACCTCGGCGACGGCCGCACCCGGCTGCGAGCATGACCGTCCCCACAGGCCCGGCCGGGCGCCATCGCGCGGTGACCGCCGGGTTCACCGCTCGGGTGCGGGGCGCGTCCGACTGGGACGCGCCGGCCCCGGTGGCCGGATGGCGCGCCCGGGACGTGGTCGGTCACCTGGTCGAG